>JBEKIK010000168.1:0-5214 GCA_050011795.1 Thermoguttaceae bacterium
CCGGCAATGCCGAACATTGGAATCTCCGTGGGCTTATATCTCGATTCCACGCGAACCGCCTACTTTTTCGCCGGCAAAGACAGCGATGATCGGACCCTGTATCACGAAGCCACGCACCAGTTATTCCACGAATCGCGCAAGGTGGCCTCCAACGTGGGAAAAAACGGCAATTTTTGGGTCATCGAAGGCATCGCCATGTACATGGAATCGCTCAAAAAGGAGGACGGCTATTACGTGCTGGGCGGTTTCGACGACCAGCGCATGGTCGCCGCCCGATACCGGCTGCTGCACGACGGTTTTTACGTGCCCCTGGAGCAACTGACCGGGTACGGCATGGAAAAGCTGCAAAACGACCCGAAAATCGCCATGCTCTATAGCCAGTCCGCGGGGCTGACGAATTTTCTGATCCATTACCACCGCGGTTGTTATCGCGACGCCTTGGTGTCTTATCTTACGGCAATCTACACCGGCCGGGACGCTCCCGACACCCTCGCCCAACTCACCGGAGCAGGCTACACTGATTTAGACAAACAGTATCATGAATTCATGGAAAAAGACGGGAATTAGTGGTCGGTGTGCGGTGGGCGATGTGCGGCGCGAAACCGCAAGCGGTTTTCTGATTTTATTCAGCATCCAACATTTTTTCATTCATCCTTCATCCCTCATCCTTCATCCTTCTATTTATCTTCCACCATCCGGGCCAGGCGCACGACGTGATTGCGCACGGCCTCCAGATCGGGGTTGAGACGCAAAGCGCGGCGGAAACATTCCAGGGCCGAGACCGGATTTTCCAGTTCCAGATAAGCCTGGCCCATGCTTGTGGCGGCGATGAAATGATAAGGGTTTATCTCCAGGCACTCGTGGCAATCGCGAATGGCGTCGGCCAGCCGGCCCAAGCCGCGATGGGCCAACGCACGTTGATGCCATGCCTCGGCGAACCACGGGCAGCGTTCGATCAGCTTGTTTGCGCGAGGAACGACTTCCTTGAATTGCTGGGCGGCGTTAAGACGCAGAATTTCCTCCAATTCCCGGCGGTCTTGTTCCCCGCCCAAGCGCGTCCAAACCGAACGAATGCCGTTTTCGGCCAATGTGCGCACGGTCCGGTCGTCGTCCAAAAGCGACCGGCCCATCGTGTGATTGCAGTGGTAATCGCCCAAAAAACCCAAGGCCAGCACGGCCGCGCGGCGGACTTCGCGGAACTGATGCCGCGCCAGACGCTGTAGCGTGCCCTGCGTATATCGCACTGAAACCTGGCGGATGTACCCGGCCGAGTCCTGGTTGTCCAGGTACTTCTCGTACAAATCCAGCAAGTGCGGACTTCGGATGGGGTCGTTTTTCACGCTTGGGTCTCCGGCTAATTGGCACAACTTCGATTGTAATCAAGATTCTCAAAAAACGCCAATAAAAAACACAAACTTCGATTAAGTGCATTGATCCCTGCGAATTTGAAAGACGCTTTTGCATAAAAATCGTCCACCTGCCGGAGATGGCAAGGCTTGTTCAAGCGACTCTTCCTGTGATGCGACTAGAAAACTGTGGATGGGCCAGTTAAAAGATCCCAAACCAGTTTGCCAAAAGTGCTTATCTTCACTTCTCCCCTTTGTGCCAAGATTTCTGCAAGACCCTTCCGTGCCATGCCATAGCCAGGGTAAAATCAAGGCTGGCGGCCAGATAAGCTAACGTAATCGGCCGCATGATCTTCCATCGCATGATGTTCCATGAAAACCGTGTTCTGGAATCCGGCAATCGTGATTATATCTTGGGGAATGCTATCCCCGATATCATGGGGTGCCTCCCCTTGGGCAACCGGTCCTGAGCTCCAAAAACAGCTAGGCGAAACCATGGATATCGTCTGGAGCGAAATTCCGCTCCGCCAGGCCCTGGAAAGCCTGGCTCGGAACAAAAAAGTAGCGGTACTGATCGACCGGCGGGTAGATCCCAGTCGAAAAATAGATATCTCCCTACATCAGACCCCACTTAAGGAAGTATTGGAAACAATTGCCCAAAAATGCAATCTGGGGATTTCGATGGTCGGTCCGGCGGCTTATTTCGCCCCTCCCGAGGTCGCCCGAAGGGTCCGCACCCTCGTGGCTTTACGCCAGGAGGATGTCCGTCGCCTGGCGCCGGCCGCGGCGAAAAGGTTTTTCAATCAGAAGTCGATGGCTTGGGACGATTTTGCCCAGCCGCGCGAGTTGTTGGAAAAACTGGGAACTGAAAATGGCATCCGCATCGAAGCCTTGGACCAAATTCCCCACGACCTGTGGGCCGCCGCCGACCTGCCGCCGCTCGAGCTGATCGAACGGATTACCTTGATTGCCGGGCAATACGATTTAACATTCCAAGTCTCCGCCGACGGCAATCGCCTTACCCTTTTGCCGGTGCCGGAGCATGTGGAACTGGTGCGAACTTATCCGGCCGGGCGGCAAGCGCAGGCAACCGCCAAAAATTATGCAGCGCTTGCGCCGCAGGCGCAAATTCAAATCAAAGGCGACAAGATCGTGGTTGTGGGCATGATCGAGGATCACCAGCGCATATCCGCGCCGCATCGCCCAGCCGAGCGTAATACGGCTAAATCGGCCGACACCGACTTCACCTTAAAACAATACACACTCACAATAGTGGAACAACCTATCGGCCCGTTGCTCGAGCAACTTGGCCCCCAATTAAACCTAGAATTGAAAATCGATGATAATGCCATCCGGCAAGCCGGCGTTTCGCTCGACCAACGGGTATCGTTCAGCGTAAAAGACGCGACCGTTGACGAATTGCTGCGGGCCGCGCTCCAACAGACCGGTTTGAAATTCGTCCGCCGGGGAAATGTAGTGCAAATCGAGCCCTCGCAAGTGAAATAAATATGCGATACGTTATATCCTTCTTTCTCCTGTTTGCCGGTTGTTCCTGGTCCGCGCAGCCGCAGTTCCGGCTGAATACCGAGGGACGCGATCCGCAATCCATCACCCGCGATCAAGCCGAGGCGATTTCCGGCACAATGGAAAAACTCTTTGGCACGCCCGACAATCCGGCCCTTCCCGAAGTGGTCGATTTGAACGTGGATTTATTGAAAATGGCGGCCGGGCCGGTAGGCAGCGACGCGGACGACCGACCTTGGGGATTGTATCGCAAGCATTGCCTTGCCTGCCACGGACTCGCCGGCGACGGCGCCGGAGCGAACGCCGCGGATCTCGATCCATATCCCCGCGATTTTCGCAATGGAGTGTTCAAATACACTTCCACCGTCGGAGGCGCTAAACCGCTTAAAGAAGATTTACTCAGAACCCTGCACAACGGCCTTCCCGGCACAGCCATGCCTTCCTTCGCCAAATTGCCCGACGGGCAAATCGACTCGCTCGTCGAATATGTCAAGTATCTCAGCATCCGCGGCGAGAGCGAGCTATATCTTTTGCGGCGTGTCCTTGACGAAAATGCGGCTCTGCCGCCTGATCGGGCAAAAGTATTGGCTGAAGGCGTAACACCGGCGGCGAAATCCTGGGCCGAAGCCGCGGAAATGGCCGTTATCCCACCGTCTCCGCCAAACACCGACACGCTCGATAAGTTATCCGTTTCCATCGACCGCGGACGAGAACTTTTTCGCACCGTGGGCGCACAATGCTCCTTGTGTCACGGTTGGACCGGCAAAGGCGAGGGCAAACGCACCAATCTTTACGATGATTGGAACAAGCCAAAAATCGCCGACACTCCAGAGCAGACCCAAAAACTCGCCTTACGTTTTCAACTTCCAGTTCAATCCCTGCGGGCGCGAAATCTGACCGATGGCGTATTCCGCGGCGGCGACCGGCCCATCGACCTTTACCGGCGGATTTCAGCGGGCGTCAATGGCACGCCCATGCCCGCCGCGGGTCCGGCCCAGGGCCGAAAGGGCGCACTCTCCCCCGAGGAGATATGGCACGTGGTAAATTACGTCCACTCGCTGGGGAAGAAGGGTACGGGATTATAATGTAACAACATCATTTTTTCGGAGCATCATTATTTTCGGAGCCGGGCCGTGTCGGCCCGGAAATGCCGGGGCGACACGCCCCGGCTCTGACTTTTACTATGGGTGTATTCACCCGGGGCTAAATATGTTTATACTCTCACGGATATCATTCAAAACCCTGAACCCAGAGCCGGACAGGAATGTCCGGCCTCCTGAACCTTGAATCCCGAACCCTTCCGGCATGAAACGTTATCGTTCGACAATGTTTTTGCTGCTCCCGGCATTCGTGGCGCTTGCGGCCATCGTTTGGCGGCCGGCTATGGCTCAATTTGTCACGTCCGCGGCCGGCGGCCGGTTCGAGTTGTCCGAAAGCGTCGAGCTTGATCGCGCCGACGGCGCAGCGCTTGCCCAATTGGAGCGAGTAAAAGCCTTTCTGGCCGACCGGAAATGGGACGAGGCCGTGGAAACGCTCAGCCGGGTAATGGAAGACTCCGAGGGCAAATTGCTGGGCGTAACCGAAAATCGCTTCGTCGGTCTCGGCGAGTATTGTCAGATGCAACTTGCATCGCTGCCGCCCGAAGCATTAAAACTCTATCGCGCTCGAATCGATCCGGTGGCACGTAAATGGTACGAGGACGGCATAGCCAATCACGACCCACGACCACTAAGAAAAGTCGTCCAACAGGCCTTTGCCGGCAGTTGGGGCGACGATGCCCTATTGGCACTGGGCGATATGGCCTTGGAGTCGGGCGATTACACCGGCGCACGCTGGCATTGGGAGCGGATCATTCCACATCCGCCGCCTGCCGGCCAACCTTCCATCTGGCCGGGATATCCGGACACCGATATCGATCCGGCCGCAATCCGGGCGCGGCTGGTGCTGGCCTCGACCTTGGAGGGATCAACAGCCAGGGCACGCGAAGAACTCGACCAGTTCACACGCCTGCACGGCCAGGCCCGCGGACGGCTGGGCGGCATGGAAGTAAATTACGCCGAGGCCCTTGGCGCGCTGTTGTCCGAAAGCGCATCCTGGCCTGCGCCGCCGCAAAACTTCGACTGGCCGACATTTGCCGGATCGCCGGCGCGAAACGCCGTTGTTCCGCAAAAAATCGACTTCGGCGCGGTAGCTTGGCGCGTGCCCCTGCACCAAGTCGCCGTGCCGCCTTCCGAGCGCGGGGCTTCATTCGTCCCCAATGCTCCCGCTCCGCTAAGTTATCATCCTGCGGTTGTCGGCGATCTGGTGCTGATAAACACGGCCCGGGAAGTTTTGGCCCTGCGTT
>JBEKIK010000169.1:0-5199 GCA_050011795.1 Thermoguttaceae bacterium
CGATGAACCATGTCCGCGGCCGGAACATCGGAAACGGGTATATCTCTTACGCCATCTTGAAGATACTCTTCGGAGGCCCCGCAAAGGTCGCCCATCTGCCGAACGCCTGGGCTGCTCCGCTGCCTCAATCGCTGGCCGACCGCATCAACCAAACCTGCTCTCATTTCATTTTCGTGATGCAGGATTATATCCGCGAGGACTTCCAAGTGCTGCCGTTTGAGCGGATCAATCAATTCTTGGAGAAAATCCAAATCCCAGTGGTACCCATAAGCTTGGGCGCGAACTGCTTCAACGGTTATGACCGGACTCTTGCATTCCGCCTCGGCAGGGAGCAGAAGCGATTTCTCTCACTCATTTCGGAAAAATCGGCCATGATCGGCGTCAGAGGAGAGTATTCCGCCGAAGTACTAGACCAACTAGGCATAAAGAACGTCCAGGTTATCGGTGCCCCTTGCTATTTCGAAAGCGGAGAAACGCGGACCATTGTCAAGCTCCCCTGGAATCCCAATGGCGTAGTGACCACCGGCTATTTTTTCAATTCCAAGTTGCCCGATTCCGTTCACATGCTCCAGGACGAAATGTATTTCATCGATGTGCTCTTTCTTCGCGGCACGGAAGATCGCTCGGACCCAAACGCGGAGGCCCTGCCCTTCAATGAATTTGACTTACAATTCTCGCTTAACCTCCATCTGAAAGCACGGCAAGGCTTGCTGAAGTTCTTCCTGAATTTCGGGCAGTGGGAGCGGTTTTACGAAGACAAAAAGTGGTGTTTGACAATCGGGTCCAGACTCCATTCGGCAATCTTCTCCTGTAACCGGGGCGTCCCGGCGATCGTGACCAACGCTGATGCGCGGGCCCGCGAGACGTGCCAGTACCTGGGTATTCCACACAGACCGGACCTGGGACCGAACAGCGACATTGCAGAGGAATACGAGAATCTCAATCTTTCATCGATGAACCAGAAGTATTCCTCCCTTCATGCCAACTTCATCGAGTACCTCAAGGCCCACGGTTTGCAACGGTCTTCAGTCTCAAAAGAGGTCGAGTATTTCCAGTTTCCTTTAGTCGAAAAGCCGGCGGCTCCTCAAGTGCAGGAAACACTTGACAGCGGATTCTCTGAACTGGTCCGCTTTTGCGATGAAAACATTCGCCAAAGCCGGGAAATCGACCTAATCCGGCAAAAGGCGGATGATGCCCGGATGCGCCTACAAATCGCGGAAGAACGCCTGCAAATCGCGAAAGAAAGTCTGCAAATCGCGGAAGGCCACTTGCAGGAACTGGAGCGTTTCCGTGCCAGCAAAGCCGGCCGGATCGCCGCGCGATTGCAAATACTCAAGCATGACTTTTCCAAAGTCTTGCATTTCGGGTCTTCGCGCCTCCAAAAGATCAGATTTTTCAGGAAAGGAAAAAAGGACGCTGCTTGATATTTGTTTGTCGCGTGCAACGCCCTAGCGCTGTGTCTGAGATATAGAACATGCAACCGCTTCCTAAAACTACGAACGATCGAACCCATCAGCAAGGGAATTAGCCCAGGCGAGAGCGGCCTGCTACGCGGCGCATTTGGGCGACCTGGCGGAGCAGGGAAATGAAGAGACTCTGCTCTGCGTGATCTCGATGAACCGTTCCAATTGTCCGGCGTACTCTTGTTTCACTTGCTCATAACGCCGGCGCAATCCCGCCACGTCGACCTTTACCCGGTCCAGTTCTTCCATTCCCCAGGCCATTCCGTCCATGCCCAGTTCAAGGCTCTCGTAATCCGCTCTTGTTTGCGTGCCGTCGGGAATGATCACCACCGGACAACCGCAGAGGATCGCTTCGTAGCCCAGGATCGTGCTGTTGTCGAAGCAGTACAATACGCGCGAAGCCCGAAAAAGTTTTCCCAGCTCTTTCTTGGGCGGCGTTTCCCGCGTGATCTCGAAAACCCTTCTCCGGTCGATAAGCCCCTCCTTCCACTGCGATTTCCCCACGTAAAAACACTCCAGGCTTCTTTTCGACAGGTCCCCGTCGTCGCAAAAGAAAATGGTTTCGTCGATCGTGGGCATGTAGAGCTTGCCGGCGACGCGGTTCCGGATGTAGGGCAAAAATGCGCTGCAATAGTAAAACACTTGCTCCGATGGGTCATACGCCTCTTCGCCCCCGAGCAAACCGGGCCGATTCAGCACCCACCGGGCCACGGTCCGGGCGCGCAAGGGGTTGCCCACCACGGTTTCGTGATAAACCGCCGTGTATCCGCAGGAACATAATTGTTTTGCCTTGTCCCAACTGATTAGCGGCGCCATGAGGTCTCGGGTCGTCAGATTCGATCCTGCGATGCGGGATGGAAAGCCCCGCCGGTTCAATTCATCGCACAAACGGTAAAGGCAGCCGACGCCCGCGGAATTGGACGCATAATTGGGGGAAACAATGACGTAACCCCGCTTGCCCGGATCGATCTTCACAGCGGGGCGGACATCCAACTTCCGCTGCGCTTCGATGGTCCGGCAGAACGACTTCAGGCCTGTGAAGCCGTGAAAGAAAAATATCCCGCACAGTTCGCGCAATTCGTAAAACAAACCAAATGTCGAATAGCACAGATGCGGCAAGAGCAAAAAAAACCGCCGGCATCGCCTAAGCTGCCGTAACATCCACTGCGATTTGCTTGATCTCATGGTAACATTCCACAGCCGGCCTGATCGATAGTTCAGGGACGCCTTGTAGAGGAACGTTAATAGCAAATGTTACACGGCAAGTAAAGATCAGAATCAGTCCATGTTTTCCACTTCTGCGAGTAGAGTCGGCGGAGCAAGCCACCTGTTCGGGTTATGTGTTACCTGACGTAGGAAGTGTTGACGATCGAGGGCGGCGGCGCAGTAATAGTGGTTTTTGGCGCGGGCGCCGGGGCCAGCGGCGGGGCGGGCGCCGCGGGAGACGGCGGTTCTGGTTTAGTATCCTCGGAGCACTTCGACTCGCATTTAGGGCATACATAAACCACAACGCATTTGTAAGAAGGAATCTTGCAGGTGATTTCTTTTTTCTCCAGCGTCTTTTTAGTGCGCACTTTGCCGCAATTGGGCGGATTGCAATTCCGACTTTCCAGTTCCGCGCATGGATTGCAGCATTTGCCGCAACCATTCTGGCACGTGCAAACTTCGCAGGATTCCGGACCGCCGGACTCGCGGCCGTCGTAGCAGTGCAATGGACAACTCGGCAGCGGAGCGCAAAAATCCTCACACTTGACTGCCCAAACGGTCTTTTTCACTTCCTTCATTTCGCACACCACGCGGCAGTGTTTTTCGCAGCACTCGTGGCAGCCGCAACGTGCGCAGCAGTCCGCCGCGCCGCAGGTTTGCACTTCTTTGCAAGCCTCCGGGACAGAGGTGTTGCACGCCTCGGCGGCAATCGCGCAGTTGGCCATCAGCAACCCGATCGCCAGTGATAACGTGTATGTTCTCATTGTTATTCTCCTAAGGGAAAGTGTCCGATGCGGACACGCCGGGTCATGTTTTATCAATGTTAATGGTTATGTTTTTTTGCGAATCGATTTTTAGAAGTCGAATTGGGCCCGCATTTCAAAGGTGTTGACTGTGTGGTTGTCGACCGGCGCCGCGCCGGCCACGTCCACGCGGTCAAAGGTCGTGAAGACGTAGTTCGCCATGATCTTGGAATACGGGTTTAGGTACCAGCTCAGGCCGATGGTCTGATCGGTGGCCCGGCCCAATCCCACGGTCCTTGCCGCCCCGGTTATGCTGTCGAGCATATCGACATAGGTCACGCGGTAGGCGATTTCCCAAGCGCCCCAGCCGGTCTGCACGTCGCAATCTTCGGTACGCACGCGGAAGAAATTGGTATACGGCCTGACGCGATCGAAGCAGCCGGCCTTGCGGTTATAAACCCGGTTCTCGCCGGTGATGAAATAGCTCACGTATCCGTAACAGCCCGCGAAATTCACGGTTTTTCCGCCCGGTTGTTGGATGAAGTCGGCGAAGTATTCCGACTGCAAGGAGAGCGGCCCGTAGACCAGGGCGGTTTCCGCGCCCAGCAACTGATTGTCTATGGCGGGCAGGGAGGACGTATTGAGGATGATCGGCGCTAAATGGGCCTCCGGTTGGACTTGGTAGTTAGTGGCGATTACCCCGGTGCCATTCGCCCGGTATCCCTCGTCGGCGCGATAGCTATAACCCACGCCTAAGTGCCAAAGGCCGCGTCCTTCGGTGCATTCGTCATACCAAGGCAGCCAGGTGGCCCGCATGGTCAGCGCCGTTTGCGATTGGTCGTCCAGCGACGTTGCGCCTGTGGGCAGGAGCGGGTCGGCCGCGCCCGGCACCACGTTGTAACCGAACATGGGAGGATTATCGACGATCGGCTGGTTAAGGAAGCACCCTATGGCGAAGGTGGCCCGCTCGTTCTCACTCCAACCGTTGAGCATGACGCCGTCGTCGCGGCCTGGAACGATAAAGCCCTCATCGCACATCGAGCGTTCCATGAAAGTGGTGAATCGGTCGCTGGTCTGCTGTTCCAGTCCGAAAGGCTCCTTGAAGTGCCCTATCCGCACGTTCTGAACGTATGGCAGCTCCTTGACGATAAAATACACGTCCTTGAATTTGGGTCTGCTTGTCGAGGCAAAGTCAACTTCAAGTTTGTATTCAGTGTTATAAAAGGCCTCGCCGGCAACCTGCAACCTCAAGCGACGCGGCTCCGTGCCGTTAATGAAGGCATTGTTGCCGGACGGATCGTGCAAGGACTCGGTAGCGGCATTTTTATCGCCAAACGCCGCCGTGTCGAACTGGATCAATCCGCCGACGGCGAACGAAGGCTTGCTTTCGGCGGCCTTTTTGTCAGCGGCAGCCTTGTCGTTGATTTTCTTCAACGCGCTTTCCACGTCGGCCAGGCGCTTGGCAAGGTCGCTATTATCCCCTGAGGCGCTAAAGGCCGTGTAGTTTTCGGTTGTGGAAGCCTGTGCTAAAGGCTGCGAGCCGGCCGGTTCGATAGCCGGTCCATAACCGGACTCAGCGGCAGCGGAAGGGTTGTTATACTGGGCTTTGGCCGTGGCCGCCGCGGCGCAAACCGCCGCCATGGCCACTGTCCGAATAAGCCAATTATGGAAATGTCCGTGCATTTGTCTTCTCCCAAGCAAAAGAAAAAGTTCGGGTAGTCTTAATTTGGTATAAAAGTGTTTCGCAAAAAATAGACGTATCACCGCTTTAACACGCCTTGCCCCTT
>JBEKIK010000170.1:0-12348 GCA_050011795.1 Thermoguttaceae bacterium
TGGATAAAGGTCGCACTCAAAAAAAGCGGCAATAGGTATTTACAGCATCTCATAAGTTCCTCCGGGCTATTTTTTTCAATGAGATCATTATACCCATCTGCAAAATCACGTAAATAGTTCGCCTGCCCCAGATAAACGACTTAAAGGTTTTGTTTAGCCGCTAACCAAAGGGGAGCGAGTTTATGGGGGAAATCACCATTATTTTCTTCATTATGAATTCCAGAGTGCCCTCTATACGAAGCAGTGGCACACAATACACCCTTTTCGAATATAAATCCGGGGTACATATGCAATCGGATAAAGTATATTGAAATAGGGCTTTTCCAGTATTTCTGGTACTATGTCATTTGTGAGAAACTATTTACTACGTGTCTCCCAATAATTAAAATAGAATTGATCTAGTTAATGAATGACCTAAGGATTTTCAAGTGAAACCACCACAACTGCATCAGCTTACAATCCGAAGATTACATCAATCTCTATCCGAACGTATTTTCGCGATTCCAAAACTTCAACGCGAGTTCATTTGGGATGGCCGAAAGGCAGCGGCCTTATTGGATAGTATTTCCAAAGGCATGCCTATCGGCATATTTCTTATCTGGCAGACCAAAAGTCAGAACTATGATCTACTGCGACAATCATTAAATATATTACCCTCATTTAATACAGAAAATCATTTTGTTTGGTTCATGATAGATGGACAACAAAGGCTATCTGTTCTTTATCAAGCGTTTATCGGTGACCAGATGGAAAACTCGAATGGCCAGATAGTGGATTTTGGAAAAATCTGCTATATTATAAACCCAGACCCTGAAGAAGAGGATCCTCAACATTTTACTTATCGCAAACCAATCTCTCGTGAATATTTACCCGTCAGAGATATTTTGGCTTCGAATTGGAAATGGCGTTTTAAAGGATACCCACAACATCTCTTGAAGAGGATCAGGAACTGTCGTGAACGTCTTTTAAAGTATCGTGTCCCATTGGTCATCATTCATTCCAATGACCTGGAGGAAATTCGCGAAGTATTTATTCGAATCAATTCGCAAGGAATGAAGATCAGTACCGCTGATCGAGCATTTGCTAAGGCATCAAAAGTTGACCTTAGAGAACTTGCTCATGTATTGCGGGCAGGCATCAATCCTAAATTCCACGACATAGACTTTAATATTATTCTTCAGGGTTTTGCGTTTACTACCAGGGAACGCGAAGTCGATGTTGGCCAGAGATCTCTCGAGGCAACAATCAAATGGTGGGAAAAAGAAATCGACAACAATGGAAAGCAAAGTGCTTTTTACAAACATTGGAATCAGTATAGAACAGCCTTTGGACAAGCTGTAGATTACCTACATATGAATTTCAACGTATTGCATAGCAGTTTTCTGCCCTCTGTAAATATGCTAGCAACTCTGAGCGTGTTCTTCTACTATCATCCAGCGGCTCCCGATACAAAAAGGAGGAAAGAGATCCGTAAATGGTTCTGGGCTACTAGCGTCGGCGTACGATACAGTGGTCGAGGGTATCGGCAGAATTTGATTGAAGATGTCAGATTTTTCGAGAGACTAGCCAAAACATCTCATACTAGATTTACATTTTCCGACCGCATGGACCCCGCCGATGTAAGCCGTGCAGAATATATACAGCGGTCGGCGCTCACAAATGCGTTCTTTTGTTTATTAGCTTGTCAGCAACCACGATATCTTGCCAATGGCCAACAGATTCCTTTAACTGTTTTTGCAAGTCAGGCGAACCGGAGTGATCGTCACCACATTTTCCCTAAACAAATGTTGGCCAATTATGGATTTACCCATCGCGACTTTAACAGCCTTTGTAATATTTGTTTTATAGTATCAAGAGAGAACCAGGAGTTCGGTATGAAACGTCCGGACAGTTACCTGAAAGAATACTCGAAGAAGAGACATTTTGCCCGCACAATGCGAAGTCATTTAATTCCCTATAAGGATGAAAGTGGTTTGTGGACGAGGGATGTGAGAAAGGCTTATGTTATATTTCTTCGTCGCCGACTGATAGAAATATGCCGTGCGTTTGAGAAGCAAGCGGGAATCAAGTTGTTTCGTAAAATATGACATGCTTTAGATCGTACGGCTGCCTATGATTAACGGCCAAAGTGTATGAGATGTGTGCCACTGATTCGCAGAAGCAGTGCTCATGGCAGCCGTGGCATTTTCATGTGCTGTGCTATAGATAGATAGAGGAGGTTTGGAGTTTCTTCATCCTTATCTCCCCGCTCTCCTTTGGGTCGCGTCTAAACTTTTTACTTCCCTCATACACCTTCATTCATCCTTCATCCCTCCTCCTTCATCCTTTCCCCCCGCCACCCCTTGATTATCTCCGATTCCAAGGGAAAATGATTTAAAAAGCGAGGTAATCCATGAAGACTCAACTTGTCGTTATCGGCGGCGGACCCGGCGGATACGCGGCGGCGTTTTTGGCGGCCGATTTGGGAATGAAGGTTACGCTGGTCGAGCAGGATGCAAAACTCGGCGGCACGTGTCTGTTGCGGGGGTGCATCCCGGCAAAGGCCCTCTTGCACGTGGCCAAAACCATGGCCGACGCCCAACACCTTGCCGATTGGGGCGTGAGTTTCGCATCGCCCAAAATCGAAGTCGCAGTAATGCGCGATCGCAAGGAAAAGGCCATCGGCAACTTGACCGCCGGGCTGAAACAAATTGCCGCAAAGCGAAACGTCCAAGTAATTCGGGCAAAGGCCGCCTTCGAGGATTCCAACACGCTAAAGCTCGAGGGCCAAGGCGATAAACCCCTGGACGACGACCACCTGCGCTTCGAGCACTGCATCGACGTGCCCGAGACGCTCCTGGTCGTGGGCGGCGGATACATCGGCCTGGAAATGGGCACGGTCTACGCCGCACTGGGGAGCAAGGTAACGGTGGTCGAGCTTACCGACGGACTTCTGCCCGGGGTGGATCGCGACCTGGTCAAGCCCCTGCACAAAAATCTCGAAGGCCGATTCGCGGCAATTCATTTAAACACAAAAGTAGCCGGGCTAAAAGATCTTAAAGACGAGATCGAAGTCGCGCTCGAAGGAAACGTCGAGCAAAAGTCGCAGCGATTCAGCCGGGTGCTGGTCTCCGTGGGGCGCAAACCCAATAGCGCCGGCTTGGGATTGGAAAAGACCAAGGTGCAAGTCGGCCCGAGGGGATTCATCGTGGTCGATAACCGCGGGAAAACGCACGATGCGAACATTTTTGCCATTGGCGACGTGGCCGGCGAACCGATGCTAGCCCACAAGGCCGCACACGAAGGAAAAGCCGCCGTGGAAGTTCTGGCCGGCCATCCGGTGACATTCGAACCCAGGGCGATACCGGCCGTGGTCTTCACCGATCCGGAAATCGCCTGGGCCGGACTGACCGAAACCCAAGCCAAACAGCAAGGCCGTAATGTAACCGTGGCCATGTTTCCTTGGGCGGCCAGCGGAAGGGCGCAGGCCATCGGCCGGACCGAGGGATTGACAAAGTGGCTCATCGATCCGGAAACCGAGCGCGTTTTAGGCTGCGGCATCGTGGGCTATGCGGCCGGCGATCTGATAGCCGAAGCCGTGTTGGCCATCGAAATGGGCGCATCGGCCCGGGACGTCGTGGAAACAATCCATCCGCACCCGACTTTCTCAGAAACTCTGGGCGCGGCCGCCGAAGTTTTTTACGGCACGGCGACCGATATCTACAGGCCGAGAAAGCTGTAGGCTATAGCCTAACGCGACCTAACGACCGCAACCAAAGCGCGACCACTGGTCGCGGCTTTACATACTGTACAAAATACTGAACTTGATGCGCGCAAAACGCGCACAAATCCCAAACAAAGACTCTATGGCCTAACTCTAACGTTGGTTCATCACGCCCGGGCGGACGCGCTTTTGCACGTCGGTCTCCAGCACGCCGAATGTGGCTTCATGGCGTTGAATGGTCAATTGCAATGCGTGCAACATTCGTTTGGCGGTGTAAAAGTTGGTGATGATCCGTTGATTGACCGGAATCGGATGAGTCGGTAAACCGAACGGCTGAGGATTAAGGCCGAAATCGATAATCATTTCTTCCGGAGTTCCGGTGACGCGGCAGAAATTGGCGTAAGTCGCCAAGACCTTCGAATCGTCAATCTCCACCTGGACTCGTTGCTGCTGCTGAGACGCGGCGGCAGGCGGGGCGGCTTCCGGTTTCGACGAAATATCGTCGGCATCACGATCTGGTTTGTCAGAATCTGTCACAACAATCTCCTTGCAAATGTTTAGGATGTTTTAGGGGTCCCTAGTTATTTAGCGGTATTAGTAAAATATAACCTAAAAAACCGCTCAAATTAGTTTAGAGCCGTGAATATTAGGCAATTATATGGGCGGAGATGATTGGAAGAAAGGTTACAATCAAAATAATGGATATTAAAATGGTAAAAAATCCCGTGTTTTTCGGGTATTGTAAATTAAGGACTTACCTTATTTTTAAATTAACAGATTTTTCTGACTTTTCAAGGAGCAGGTAATTGCTAGAATTTGGTCAAACTGGCTGATAATTAGGACTCAGCCTTTGCTTTTTGCTATAATGAAAATCTTGACTTAACGTGCAAATAAGCAAGATGGATGGATTTCGCTTCCCGTCATGGATCGATCGCACGCGGCCCTTTGCCGGGGCATTGCTGGCGATCGTGCCGGTCTACGTGATCTTTTTAGCCTATTACTGGGGTTCCCCCCAGACGACAGACGTGGGCTATTCGCCCGTACAACCGCTGCCATACAGTCATGCCGTGCACGCGGGCCAATTGGGCATGGACTGCCGCTACTGCCACAACCCCGTGGAGTGGTCGGCCTTTGCCGCGGTTCCGCCCACGGCCACTTGCCTGAACTGCCACGCCACGATAGCCCCCGATAGCGCCAAGTTGTTGCCGATCCGCCAGAGCGCGGCTTCCGGGGATCCGGTGCGCTGGGTAAAGGTCCACGATCTGCCCGACTATGTCTACTTCGACCATAGCGCGCACGTGTCGCGCGGAGTAGGGTGTTTTTCCTGTCACGGGCGGATCGACAAAATGGAGCAAGTTGCCCAAGTTTACACACTTAGCATGGGCTGGTGCCTGGAGTGCCACCGCCACTGCGAGCCGCAACTCCGCCCGCAGGAGTTCATCGTTAAAATGGACTGGATCCCAAATGAAGACACGGAAGTATTAGGCGCTAAACTGCGCAAGGAAAACAACATCACTCCCTCGACGGATTGCTCGACATGTCATCGGTAGAAAAAAACGCTGTAAAGGACGATCCGGCCGGCATTTCCCGCCGCCGCTGGCTGCAACTCATGGGGGCGTCGATCGCTCTGGCCGGCACGGCCGCCTGCCGCTGGGAAAAACGCGAAATCCTGCCCTTCGACAAGCGGCCGGCAAACCGCACGCCTGGAACGCTCGAACGATTCGCCTCCGCAATGGACTTAGGCGGAGCGGCCCTGGGACTTATGGTGACCTGCGTCGACGGCCGGCCCATTAAAATCGAAGGCAACCCAAAACATCCATACAGCCTGGGCGCTACAAACGCTTACGCCCAGGCGGCGATTCTCGAACTCTACGATCCGGACCGGAGCGGGAACATCGTCCAAAAAACCGGCCAAGGCGATGAGGTTAAATCCTTGGATGAATTCGCCGCCTTTGCACGGCCGCATTTCGGCGAACTGCGCAAAAACGGCGGCCAAGGGCTTGCCGTCCTTTCCGAGATCAGCACTTCGCCTACCCTGGCAAAGCGGCGTCAAAAACTATCGGCCGATTTCCCCAAGGCTGTTTGGGTGGATTACGAACCAGTGGCGCACGAATCCGGCGACCTGCGCAGGCATCTTTATCTGGATAAAGCCGAAGTAATCGTCTTGCTCGACGCCGATCTTTTTGGCGATCATCCAGCGGCGGTAAAACTTGCCCGCGATTTCGCAGCCGGACGCGAATGGGCCGACGGCAAGATGAGCCGCCTGTACGTAGTCGAAAGCTGTTATTCAATCACTGGCGCAATGGCCGACCATCGGATGGCGATCCGCAGCGCGGAAATCGCCCGATTTACAAAAATGCTGCATAAGGCCATAGACGGTCTGAGCAATGGCATGGCGGTGTTTGATGAAACAGAAGCAAAATTATTCTCTGCCGTGGCCAATGATCTTTTGGCGCACAAGAGTAGAAGCGTGGTTGTCGCCGGCAACGGTCAGCCTGAAGAAGTGGAACTGCTGGTCCGGGATATCAACCGGATGCTGGGTAATATCGGCAAGACAGTAGATTACACCGAAACGCCCGTACTCGATCAACAGCGACAAATCGAACGGCTGAAATCGCTGGTTGCCGACATGAACGACGGCAAAATCAATACCCTACTGATTTTGGGCGGCAATCCGGTCTACAACTGCCCCGCCGATGTGAATTTCGCCGAGGTCCTGCAAAAAGTCGCCACAAGCATCCATTTAAGCCTTTATCGCAACGAGACCTCTTTGCAATGCGCGTGGCACGTGCCCCAAGCCCATTTTTTAGAATCCTGGGGCGACGCCCGGGCATACAACGGCGATTATTGCATTGTCCAGCCCATGATAGAGCCGCTGCACGGCGGCCACTCGGTCATCGAGATTTTGGCAATGATCCAAGGCGGGGCATCGACAACAACAGTATTGGATATGGTCCAGGCGATGGCGAAAGAAACAATCGGCGCTGACGATTTTGAAAAGCGATGGCGTGAAGCGGCTCACGACGGTATTTTGTCGGGCGGGGCTTTGAAGCAAAAAGAGATAAAGGAATTATCCGAACGCAATAGAGTCATTCTGAGCGAAGCGAAGAATCTATTGCAGCCTGTCAAGATCCTTCGCTACGCTCAGGATGACGATAATCTGGAGATCGTTTTCCGTCCAAGCGCCGGGCTTTACGACGGCCGGTTCGCCAACAACGGCTGGTTGCAGGAGATGCCCGACCCGATAACGCGATTGACTTGGGATAACGTGGCGGTGATGAGTCCCAAAACGGCCGCAAAACTTGGCGTGGAACATGGCACGTTGGTCAAATTGAAATTCAAAGGCCGGCACTTGGAAATTCCCGCCTATATTCTCCCAGGGCAGGCCGACGGTAGCGTGGCGGTCGCCCTGGGATACGGACGCACGGCTGCCGGGTTGGTCGGCGGCAGCGCGGCGGACGGCGTGCCCGGCGTCGGCGCCGACGTTTACCGCCTGCGGCCGACCGGCAAAAAATACCAACTCGCCGCGGTGCAGGACCATTTCGCCATCGACCGCATAGGCATGAAGGGCCGCGACCAACGCCTGGGCGAACTGGTCCGCGAGGCAACGTTGGAAGAATATAAAAAGCATCCCGATTTTGCCAAGCACGTGGTGCATCATCCGCCCCTGGAATCGCTGTGGCAGGAACACCAGTTCGAAGGCCATCGCTGGGGCATGACCGTCGATCTGGCGAAATGCACCGGCTGCGGCGCGTGCGTTATCGCCTGCATGGCCGAAAACAACGTGCCCGTGGTCGGCCGCGAACGAATTCTCTGCAACCGCGAAATGCACTGGCTCCGCGTGGACCGCTATTTTCGCGGCGGCGCGGAGAATCCGCAAATCGTGTTCCAGCCGGTAGCCTGCCAGCAATGCGAGATGGCCCCCTGCGAGGCGGTCTGTCCGGTGGCGGCCACGGTCCACAGCAAGGAAGGCCTGAACGACATGGTTTACAACCGTTGCGTGGGCACGCGCTACTGCGCAAACAACTGCCCATACAAAGTGCGGCGATTCAACTTTTTTAACTATCACAAGCAGTACGAAGAAGCGAGGAACGAAATCCTCAAAATGGCCGCCAATCCGCAAGTCACCGTGCGCAGCCGCGGCGTAATGGAAAAGTGCACCTACTGCGTGCAGCGGATCCAGGCCGTGAAGATCGAGGCCAAAAACGACCGCTGCCAGATCCAGGACGGCGAAATAAAAACCGCCTGCCAACAGGTTTGCCCGGCCGGAGCCATTATCTTCGGCGACTTAAGCGACAAACAAAGCGCCGTGGCCCAAAGCAAGGCCTGCGATCGCTCATACCAGATGCTCGCTGAATTGGACGTAAAACCTCGCACGTCGTACCTGGCCCGCATACGCAATCCGAACCCCGAGTTGGAAAAAAAGGATGAAGGCCAAGTTTAGCCCCGGCACTTGTGCCGGGAGAGGAAAGCCCTCACCCTAACCCTCTCCCAAAGGGAGAGGGGAGGACAATTTGCATGGGCGTAGCAATCGACACCTTCGACAACACGACTAACGACCCGACTAAGCGGGCGCCGCTGGTGACCGGCGGGCAGGATTTCGTCTCGGTCACCGACATGGTCTGCCGCATTCCCGAGGCCAAAACACCCCGGGCCTGGTTCGTTGCCATTGCCATAACGTCGGCCCTGACAGCATATTTCTTCATCCTCATCGGCTACCTGATCGGCACAGGCATCGGCGTGTGGGGAAACAACAGCCCCGTGTTCTGGGCTTTCGATATCACAAACTTCGTGTTTTGGATCGGCATCGGGCACGCCGGCACGCTGATTTCGGCCATTTTATTTCTGTTGCGACAGAAATGGCGGACTAGCATCAACCGCTTCGCCGAAGCGATGACCATTTTCGCCGTGATCTGCGCGTTGATCTTTCCCGGCATCCACATGGGCCGGATCTGGTTCGCATATTGGATGGCGCCATATCCGAACCAGATGTCGCTGTGGCCGAATTTCCGTAGCCCGCTGCTTTGGGACGTGTTCGCGGTTTCCACTTATTTTACTGTCTCGCTTATGTTCTGGTACCTGGGAATGATTCCGGACCTGGCGACCTTCCGCGACCGGGCGACGAACAAGTTGCGATATTTCATTTTCGGCGCGCTGGCCTTAGGATGGCGCGGATCGGCGCGGCAATGGCACGTTTACGAATGGGCGTATTTGTTCCTGGCCGGCCTGGCCACGCCGCTGGTGATATCGGTGCACTCGGTCGTGAGCACCGACTTTTCGGTGGCCCAATTGCCCGGCTGGCACGCCACGATCTTCCCTCCGTATTTCGTTGCCGGGGCCATTTTCAGCGGATTCGCCATGGTGGTCACGCTGATGGTTCCGGCCCGGGCGTACTTCGGACTGAAAGACCTGGTCACCGTCCGCCACCTGGACAATATGAACAAAATCCTCCTGGCCACCGGCTGCATCGTCGGATACTCATATCTGATCGAAGCCTTCATGGCCTGGTACGGCGGGAATATCTATGAGCAATTCGCATTGGCCAACCGGGCGACGGGCCCTTATGCCTGGGCCTTCTGGTTGATGATTTTCTGTAATGTAATTGCCCCGCAGTTGTTTTGGTTCAAAAAATGGCGGACCACGCCGGGATTGATGATCGTAGTGGCCATATTGGTCAACGTGGGCATGTGGTTCGAGCGGTTCGTGATTATCGTTTCGTCGCTCAATCGCGATTTTTTGCCTTCCAGTTGGTTCATTTATATTCCCACGTGGGTCGATCTGTCGATGCTGGCCGGCAGTTTCGCATTGTTCTTCACCTTGTTTCTCCTGTTCTGCCGCTACCTGCCCATGGTGGCCGTGCATGAGGTGAAACAAGTGTTAAATAGAGGTAATTAGAGATTAGAGATTAGGGATTAGAGATTAGAAAGCCGCTTGCGGTTTCGCAGTGTAAAGCCGAAAAAGCCCGAATGTAGACTGTAGTGAAACAATAATATGATGGATATCCAAACCGATCGCTCCATAATCGAGCAATCACCAAAAATCGCCGGCGTCCTGGCCGAGTTCGACTCGCCGGAATCGCTCAAGGCGGCTGCGCGACGGCTGCGCGACGTAGGTTTCACCAGGTGGGACAGCCATAGTCCGTTTCCCATTCACGGCATCGACCGGGCGATGGGCCTGCGCACGACTCGGCTGCCATGGCTCGTCCTGGGCGGAGGGATCGCCGGAGCGGCCGGGGCGCTTCTGATGCAGTGGTGGATGAACGCCGTCGACTACCCCATGGTCATCAGCGGAAAACCCTATTTCAGCCTGCCCGCGAACGTACCCATCGTTTTTGAACTGCTCGTACTTTTAGGCGCGTTTGCGGCTTTTGGCGGGGCTTTGGCCTTGAATCTGCTCCCGCGGTTTTGGCATTGGACTTTTTCCAGCCGCGGTTTCGCCCGGGCAACGACCGACGGCTTTTTCATATCCATCGACGCTGCCGACGCAAAGTTCGATCTGCCGGCAGTCCGCGGGCTGTTGGAATCGCTCCGCGCCAAGACAATCGAGGAGTGTTACGAACCCGCCCAGGGGCAAACAATTCCCTCGGCTTTTTACTGGACCCTGGCCGTGGTCGGTTTGTTGGCCGTGCTTCCGCCCTTGTTTATCGCCAAATATCGGGCCGAAACCAAATCGCTGCCCCGCATCCATCCCATTCAAGACATGTCCTTCCAGGAAAAATACAAGGCACAAGCCGCCAGCGGCTTGTTCAAAGACGGCCGGGCGATGCGCAAACCCGTGCCCGGCACCGTCTCGGAAGAAGACTTGGAGGAAAACGAGCATCTATATCGCGGCTTGGTCGACGGTCAGCCGGCCGAGACCTTCCCCATGCCCGTGAGCATGAACATGATGCTGCGGGGTCAGCAGCGGTTTAGTATTTTTTGCGCCACCTGCCACGGCTTGCTGGGCGAAGGAGGCAACACGGGCATTACGTCCATCCGGGCGATTAAACGGGAAGAACCCAAGTGGGTGCTGCCCCTGTCGCTGCATAAGCCCGAAATCCGCGCACAGCCCGTGGGACAGTATTTCTCCACCATCACCAACGGAATACGCACGATGCCAAGTTATGGCGCGCAGATTCCCGTGGCAGACCGCTGGGCCATAATCCTTTACATCCGTGCCCTGCAACTGAGCCAAAACGCGACGCTCAAAGACGTGCCCGAAGATTTAAGGGAGCAGTTGCGATAAGGATGAAGGATGAAGGATGAAGGATGAGGGATGAAGGATGAAAACTTAAAACGGAAAACCGATAACTGATAACCGAAAACTCCTAAACATGCCGGACAATCATTCAGCACATACCATGATCGAAATTCCCGCCGATGAAAACATCCGGCTGGGCGGTTTTGGGCGTCGTGTATTTGTGATTTCCGGACTGCTAGGCATCCTCGCACTTGCCGCCGGGATCGCCTTTGGATGGGCTCGCCACGACGGCTGGCGATACTTCTTCCACTCCTATCTGCTGAATTACTGCTTTGTGCTGAGTCTTGCCTTGGGGGCCTTGTTTTTCACGGCCTTGCAACATATTACCCGGGCCGGATGGAGCGTGGTGATCCGCAGGCCGGCCGAGTGCCTTGCCGCCAATTTTCCTTGCCTTGCGATCCTTTTTCTGCCCATTCTGATTCCGGTATTGCTGGGCAACGCCGTACTTTATCCCTGGGCCGATCCGGCTGCCGCGGCCGGCAGCGAGTTGCTCCGCCACAAGGCCGCTTATCTGCAACCAACATTTTTTGCATTCCGCGCGGTTGGATACTTTGCCGCGTGGTTATTCCTGACGCGGTATTTCCTGTCACATTCCTTGCAACAAGACCGCACCGCGGATGCCGCCGAAACCCTGCGCATGGAGCGCTTCAGCCCGGCCGCTATGCTGCTCTTCGCAGCCACGGTGACCTTCGCCGCCATCGATTGGCTCATGTCGCTTACGCCCGATTGGTACAGCACGATCTTCGGCGTATATTTCTTCGCGGGAATGGCCGTGGCCGGGCTGTCGATATTGATACTTTCCTGCTTATGCCTTCAGGCCGCCGGCCGGATGGCCCGCGTAATCACCGTAGAGCACTATCACGACCTGGGCAAACTGCTGCTCACTTTCGTGGTGTTTTGGGGATACATCGCCTTTTCCCAATACCTGCTGATCTGGTACGGCGACATACCCGAGGAGACACAATGGTACCTGGTGCGTCAATCGGGCGGGTGGAAATGGATTGCGCTGGTGTTTTTAGCGGGCGGCAACTGTTTGATACCGTTTTGCGGGCTGTTGCCCAGATTCGTCAAGCGGCGAAAACTGCTTTTGGGATTTTGGGCCCTTTGGCTGTTGGCCATGCACTGGATCGATCTTTATTGGATCGTAATGCCAAACATGGGCGGAGAAAAACCGCCTTTTGATATAATGGATATTTGCCTGTTGGCGGGCATGTTCGGTGTTTACATCGCCGGTGCTGTCCGAGCAGCGGGTGACAATCCGCTCGTGCCCCTGGCCGATCCGCGGTTAAAGGAATCGTTGAATTTGGAAAATACGTAATTCCATATTAGAGGATTGATACTCGTTCCCACGCTCCGGCGTGGGAACGCCATGATTGGGTTCCCACGCGGGAGCGTGGGAACCAGGA
>JBEKIK010000171.1:0-5123 GCA_050011795.1 Thermoguttaceae bacterium
AATATATTAGCCCCGACAACCCGGCCTAAACGCCGGGCCTAAGACCGTCTGCGGCGGATAACGCCCGTAAACGGGCGTAAAAAAAGAATTTGCTTCAATTAGCCGAAATGCTACAAATTTAATAGTTTGATCGAGATTCTTATGTGCGCAAACAATCTTGTTGAACATGTACATTGTGAAACTGCAAAGGAATTCATTGATATAATTTCTCCCATTGGACCACATATTAAATGCAGAAATGATGTATGGATATATCGCGGCCATGGTGATGATGAATATAAACTTGTGCCTTCCGCTCTCCGAGAAGAGAATAGAAAAGAAATACACAAATTGGCAGGTACCCAATATGTATATTCTATTTGTCCGGAACTTAATGTGAGCCAATGGTTTGCCGAAGCTACGATCGTTCAATTGTTTTTCCGTCAGGCAGATGCTTCTGGTCTTCCACTTCCAGAGGACTCCCAGTCACTGCGGACAATGTTGCTTCAAGAAAATAGAAAAATATTTGATTGCTATTGCAAAATACTTGCTCATACATACGATGGCAATCCGCAAATTCGCTGGCCTACTATGCAATTTTGGTCGCTCATAGCTTTAGCCCGACATCATGGATTACACACTTGTCTTCTGGATTGGTCGAGATCACCTTATACGGCTGCCTATTTTGCTGCAATTGACTTCTTCAATCTCAATGAAAAAAACAAATCAATCAAGCAAATTGCTATTTGGGCCTTACGTGCCGATGAGTTGCTTCTTCCCGTTCCCTTTCAAATTACCACGGCAGATTCTCAATATAAATTACACATAATAAGTGCACCAAGGTCTTCTATTCCAAATCTACATGCCCAAGAAGGAGTCTTTACTTTATGCGAATATCATGATTCTTCTCCAGCAAACCGAGTAGATCGTCGTGCAATCAATGAAATTGTTAACGAATCGCCTAGTGCAGCGTCACAGCATGATTTTGGGATTGCTAATATGGAAACGCCTGCAATTATGCGACGCATTTTGAAACAATAATCCCAATTTTATGGGTTGACAATGCACTAGTGGATTTCCACAAGATATGACACTTTTATTCCATTTTACTTTACCTAGCAGCGAGGCCGAAAAGGTTCTTTGGTATCTTGACAAGATGGGCGTGAATGCAGCAAAACTATTTCCTGGTTATGATGGTGTAGTCAAGGCTATTAAGGAACGAGAATATCAACAAATACCTCAGCTCCACTCCCCTCCGGGTCGCGGCTAAACGAACACTGTCCACTGTCCACCGACCACTGCCCACTTTTTCCTATGCCCATTCATCTTCTTTCCCAATCCCTGATCAACAAAATCGCCGCCGGCGAGGTTATCGAGCGGCCGGGGAGCGTGGTTAAGGAGTTGATGGAGAACGCTGTGGATGCCGGAGCTACTCGGATTGATGTGGCGGTGGGGCAGGGCGGGTTGGAGATGATTCGGGTGGTGGATAACGGGTGCGGAATCGCGAGCGGAGAGTTGCCGCTGGCCGTGGCTAGCCATGCGACTAGTAAACTGGCACATGAAGACGATCTTTTTCACGTGGGCACGCTGGGATTTCGCGGCGAGGCCCTGGCTTCGATCGCGGAGATTAGCCGGTTGGTATTGAGGAGCCGAACGGCTGATTCAGAGGGCGGGGCGGAATTGGAAATCATCGGCGGAAAAGCCTGCGATGTCATGCCATGCGGATGTCCGGTGGGCACGGCGGTCGAGGTTTATAATTTGTTTTTCAACACCCCGGTGCGAAGAAAATTCCTGCGGACCACGCAGACTGAGTTCGGACACGTGGCCGAGGCGTTTACTCGCATCGCGCTGGCCACGCCGCAAGTGCATTTTACGCTCAGGCACAACGACAAACAGGTGTTCGAACTGGCAGCGGCCGATGGCCCTTTGGAGCGGATCACCCGATTCTTCGGGCGCGATCTGGCCGATGCGCTTATTTGGATAGAAGGCACGGACGGAGATGTAAAGCTTTCGGGATATGTCGCCCATCCCAGCCAGAGCCGCAGCCACAATCGGATGCAGTATTTCTTTCTTAACGGCCGGTATATCCGCGACCGCTCGTTGCAGCACGCCCTGGGCGAGGCGTATCGCGGACTGCTTTTGACCGGCCGGTATCCGATCTCCTTTTTCACCCTGCACATGCCGCCGGAACTGGTCGATGTAAACGTTCATCCCACGAAACTGGAAGTGCGGTTCCAGGATTCACCCCGGCTTTACAGTCAATTGCTTTCCACGTTGCGGAGCAAGTTTTTGACCACCGATCTGAACACCCGGGCACATACCCCGGGCGGCGAGCCGTTCGGCGGCGAGGATCCCAGCGGCGGTCACGATACTGCACGTGCGGAACAGATGCGGCAAGAGCTGGTCGATTGGGCGAAAGGCAAGGTGGCGGGCTGGGACGCGGCCGAAGGCGCCGGCACCGAGGCCGCGGCTCAAGCCGCATTCTTCGGGGAATCTAGCGCCG
The DNA here is from genome assembly GCA_050011795.1 of Thermoguttaceae bacterium. Lineage (GTDB taxonomy): Bacteria > Planctomycetota > Planctomycetia > Pirellulales > Thermoguttaceae > JBEKIK01. The sequence goes on from JBEKIK010000171.1 coordinate 2,483, forward strand.
GCGAACGAAAACCGCTGGGGCTTTATGCCCTGGATCCTGTGCACGCGGCAGGCATCAAACCCCTGCCTGAACGGCACGCCGGATCGCCGATCGCGCCCGAGCAAATTTCGAGCGGCGTTCCCGTATCGGAAGAATTTTCAAAACGTGCCTCCGTAACGGCCCTGCAAATCCACAATCGCTACCTGGTGACCGAGAGCGACGAGGGCGTGATGGTCATCGATCAACACGCCTTGCATGAACGGATTTTGTACGAGCAGCTTCGGCATCGCCTGAACGCCAATGCAATGGAGACGCAAAACCTGTTGGTGCCCGAGCCGGTCGATCTTAGCGCGGCGGAAGCGGCCGCGGCCTTGGAAAATCGCGATTTGCTGGCCCGCCTGGGCATGAAGATCGAACCGTTCGGTGGCGAAACGATTCTTGTGCTCGGATATCCCGCGATGCTGGCGAACATCAATCCCGTGGAACTGTTGCGAGAGTTGCTGGACCGGCTGGTTTCCGGCGTCAAGCAGCCCGAGCGGCGCGATTTGCTCGACGACCTGCTGCACACAATCGCCTGCAAGGCGGCGATCAAGGCCGGCGATCGGCTCAAGCCTGAAGAGATTTCCGCGCTATTGGAGCAGCGGCACCTGGTCGATGACGCCCACCATTGTCCCCACGGCCGGCCCGCGGCGCTGGTCTTCACCCGCGAGGAACTGGATCGGCAATTCAAAAGGATGTGAATTTAGGGATTGAGGATCATCAAAAAGTGGGCAGTGGGCGGTGGACGGTGTGAAACCGCAAGCGATGTTTGAGTTTTTTGGCTGTCGGTTTTCACCCCTTGGCCCGTAGCCTCAAGCCTCCGGTCTTAAACCAATGTCAACTTAAAACAGCGCGTCACCGCGTGTTTACACTACGCGAAAACACGCTGATTTTTGCATGATAGACGCGCTGTTTTAAATTAGAAAGCGTATTACATCATTCCCGCCAACCGCTTTACGGCCTTCTTTTCCCTATGGCCCCGGATTGGGTTTCTCGCTAAAATTCGCGGCCTTAAATGCGTTATTCACGCTTGCAATGCTAGCAAACAAATAATGCAGAACTCAGAACGCAGAACTGAAAACTGTAGACTGAGAACTGTAAACTGAGAACTAAATAACCAGTCAAGCCAGGAGGTGCGATATGGCCACGGGCGCCAGGATCGAACGGCGAGAACATTATCAGGGGCGTGAAATCCGCGAAAAAATTCCGCAAAAAACGCCGCGCCATAGACGATGGACCTGGCGCCTGGGTTTTTTCCTCATAGTCATGGCGGTTTTGGCATGGTTCCTGCCCGCCATTGTCGTTAATACGCCGATGTTGGGTTGGGTCGTACGCAAGGTCTCGGTCGGTTTGAAGTGTTCGATCTCGATCCAATCCGTCTCGCTCGGCTGGTTTTCGCCGATAACGGTCAAAGGCATTGCGATACGCGACGAACAAAATCATGTCGTGTTCGAGATGGAAAAAATATCCAGCGATAAATCGCTTTTGGCGATCCTGCGCAACTACACTCAACTGGGCCAATTCCGCGTGGAAAAGCCCGCCCTTACGCTCGTATTGCGCGAGGGCGGCAGCAACGTGGAAGACCTGTTGGCGAATTTTCAAAGCCAGCCTTCGGAAAAAAAATCGTCCACAAGCGTGGCTATCGATCTGGCGGTCGCCGACGGCACGGTAACAATCATCGACCAATCCACGAAGCAAAGTTGGCGGATCGATAAGGTCAATGCGGACTTCAACATGCCGGCTGATGCCGCGCAAGCAATGACCCTGAAAGCATCGGCCGAGCTGTCCGACGCCCGGCAGCCGGGCAAACTGGCCGCCGACGTGTCGATCATATCCTCGCCGGACGACAAATCGAAAGCTTCCGGCGACATAGCGGTGCAGTCCGAAAATCTGCCGCTGGCGGCGGCACAATCGTTTGTCGCCCGATATTTGACGCACGCCAGGCTCGATGGCCGGTTGAATTGCAACGTCCATGCCATTTGGGGCGGCGATAAGGCGCCGGGAAAAACAACCGTCCAGGCCGACGTTCAGACCAATGGTTTTGCCTTTGCCGCCGCGATGCTGGGAACCGATTGCGTGCAACTCGCACAACTCCGCGCCGCCGGTCAAATCAGCATGTCCGACGCCTGCTTGGATGTTGAAAAAACCGAAATACAATGCGACTTGGGTAATTTCACCATAACCGGCAGCATGAATCTCAATGAGCAGGGCAAAGAATCGGCGCTTGCTTCGCTCTTGCGCCAGGAATACAAAGCCGAGGGAAGCCTGGATCTTGCCCGGCTGGCCGCGATGCTTCCCAACACGCTCCACATCCGCAAAGAAATTCAAATTACCTCCGGCCGGGTGCAATTGGCATTATCCAGCCGGCGCCAGGCGGGCACGGACGGTCAAAACGGCGCGGTCTTGCACGGCGAGATTGCCGCCGGAAATCTCGTGGCAACGGAAAACGGCCGGCAGTTCGCCTGGCCAAATCCAATCACCTTGGTGCTGGACGCGCACGACGCCGTCCAGGGGCCCGTAGTCGATAGCCTGCAATGCGAATCCGATTTCCTTAAAATCCACGCCGCCGGCACGCCCGACAACTTGGCCGCCTCACTCAGTCTGAATCTCAAGGAACTTGGCG
>JBEKIK010000172.1:0-5122 GCA_050011795.1 Thermoguttaceae bacterium
ATCTATGCGAGGAAAACGGCAGTCCAGCGGCCCGGGTCTTTGCCGGGGCGGTGCGCAAATGGGGTCGGCCCGGCGTGGAGGTCGAGCAGGGCGTAATCGACAGCGGCGAACGCGTTACCAACGGCCTGCGCCGATACCTGCGCGTGTTTTACGGCGTGGCCACCGTGGGCCCTTTGTTAGGATTGATGGGCACCGTGCTGGGAATGATCCAGACCTTCAACGTGATTGCCGCCGCCGATGCCCAAGGGCGGCCCGAACTTCTGGCCGGAGGCATTGCCAAGGCCCTGTTAAACACGGCCGGCGGTCTGGCGGTGGCCATTCCCGCCTCGATTCTTTACGTTTACTTTGTCAGCCGGGTGGACCGATTGGTGATCGAAATCGATCGCCTTGCCCAAGACGTGGCCAACGCCATCTCGGCCGAGGAACTCAACGATGGCGATAAAAAAAGCACTCGAAAACGCGCCGCTTAATAACAAGGGATTGGGGATTAGAGATTAGTTTAATATAGAAAAGGCATTTCGACATTCGTCATTTGGATTTCGTCATTCGTCATTTTATTCATCCTTCATCCTTTAATCCCATGCCATTAAGAACCCATATCGACGAAGAACCGACCTTGAATCTGACGGCCATGCTCGACGTCATGTTCCTACTCATTATCTTCTTCATGTTGGGAACAAGATTTGTCGACGACGAGCGGAAAATCGGACTCAGCGTGCCCAAGGTGGTCGATAAAGGCTCGCTTGCGGCGGCGCCTTCGAGGTGCGTGGTCAATGTGTATCTCGACGGCACGATCGCACTGGATGGGCAGCCCGTCAATCTCGAAGAGCTTACCGCCAAACTCAGCGCTGCCCGGCGTCAACACGGCGATGTCGGCGTGCTGGTCCGCGGCGACGGCAGCGACAGGTACCAACGAATGGTCTCAGTCCTGAACGCGTGCAAACAGGCCGGAGTGAAGAATCTGGGAATTTCGGTCCGACCCGTTACAGCGAACAAATAGCAGATGAATTCGCTCCGCACCAATCGAGTTGTTGATTTTTTCACCGGCATCGATCCGGCGATGGGCGTGCTCTGGCTGGGGCTGGCCGCATTTACCTTGGGATTGCTCATTTTAAGGTATACGCGTTGGGGCCAATCGCACCAATTGGAAAAGTGCATGGCATTGTCAATCCTGGCCCATTTGTTGCTGTTGGGTTACGTTACCACGATGCGCATTGTCAAGCCGCCGCTGGGCGGAGACTCGGTATGCTTCATCGCAATGGAGGAGGACACCGATAGCGAAAAAGGCGAGCCGGGCGGAAATCGTCCACTCGCCGGCAAAGAACAAAGCCCTGGCAAAGAGCAACCTTGGCAATTGCACACGGAAACGGCGCCGCGGCCGAAGATGCCCGAACTCAAACTAGACCCACCCGAGCTTCTCCCGGAATCAAAACGCCTCCTAAGCGAATTGGAAAGCAATCTGCTTGCCCCGTCGCCCTTGGGACAAACGGCCCTTGATCGGATAACTGCTCCACTGCCTCAACCGGTCGAGGCAAGCGCACCGATCGGCCGTTTAGTGCCGATCGAGCACAATGATTCCACGGCGGCCGAGGCAACAGCGCCGCAATCGGGCAATCCCAACGGCATAAATACGGATAATGTCAATCTCCCCGGCCAGGGAAACCTTTCCAAAGCCGACGACTCCGACGGCAAAACCCGCCGGGCAGACCCGCAATCCAATTTCATTGCTTCGCTTGATGAAAAATCACCAGGCGGCGCCGATATCGGCATCGACGGCATAAGCGGCACGGGCGGAGGTTCGCTGCCCGATCTTTATAAGCTCCGCGTAATGCCCAATCGCTCCGGAGTGGCACAACAACACGGCGCCACGCCGGAAAGCGAAAAAGCCGTCCAAATTGCCTTGCACTGGCTAGCCAATAATCAGGCCGACGATGGTCGCTGGGATCCAGCCGAGCACAACGCCGGCCGGGAACTGGGCATACAAGGGCGCAACCGCCAAAACGCCGGAAGCAAGGCCGACTCGGGCATTACCGGCCTGGCCTTGCTGGCCTTTTTGGCCGGCGGACACACCCATCAACAAGGTCCATACGCCGAAAACGTGCGTTGCGGTTTGGAATACCTGCTGCGGATCCAAGCCTCGGACGGCAGCTTGGGCGGCAAGGGGCAAGCCTATGAATTCATGTACTGTCATGCCATGGCCGCTTGCGCCATAAGCGAAGCCTACGGAATGACTCACGACCCGCGCTTGGAAAAACCCGTACGGCGGGCGATCGGTTTTACCGTCGCCTCGCAGGATTCCCGGGGCGGCGGCTGGCGCTATCGGCCCGGCGATCCGGGCGACACCAGCCAACTGGGCTGGCAATTAATGGCCCTGAAAAGCGCGGAACTGGCCGGCATTCCCATGCCGGCTTCAACCCGAAGCGGTATCATCCGCTTCCTGCGAAGTGTTTCATCCGGAAGCCGTGGCGGCCTGGCATCGTATCGCCCGGGCGAAGGACCCAGCCGCCCAATGACCGCCGAAGCCCTGGTCTGTTGGCAGTTTTTGGGACTGCCCCGCGAGCATCCAGCCTGCAACGAGGCGGGCGACTATCTGCTCGCCGAATTGCCGGGCAGCGGAATGGCCAACGATTATTATTGGTATTATGCGACAATTGCAATGTATCAGTTGCAAGACCCTTATTGGCAGCGCTGGAACGAAGCCTTGCAATCCACCCTCATCAGCCGTCAGGTCAAGGACGGACCGCTGGCCGGTTCCTGGAATACCGACACCCTATGGGGCGGCTACGGCGGCCGCGTCTACACCACTGCAATCGCCGCGCTCGCCTTGGAAGTCTATTACCGATTTCTGCCCCTGTATGTCGCCGGGAACGGGAATAAACAACAGGTCAGATGATTTTGGCGTCAATTTCCATGGATAGTTTCTGTTGATGAAAGTTGGGTGCCATGCCCACGTTTATCGTGGGCATATTGGAAGTCCTAGAAAAATACGACATGGCCACGCAAGCGTGGCCATGGCACCCGTAAAAGGTTTACTTGCCAGATCATTATCCAAGCAAACATCAATAAATCCTCTAACTCTTTAAGCAACCGCTCCTTTAGTGACCATCATGAATACGTCTTCCAGCGAGGGTTCTTTGTCGGCGAACGAGTGAATGCGCACGCCCGCCGCCACCAGTTTTTCCAGCAAAGAGGCCACTTGCTGGTCGTCGGCGGCCAATTCCACGGTAACGGTGTGATTTTCGATCTGCACGTCGCGAGTTTCCGGCATGGAGCGGATGATCGATATGCCCGTTTCCATATTTGTCAAAAAATGTATCTTCACTATCCGATTACGGCGGATGTGCTTATATACTTCCTCAATCGGGCCGTGCATCAGCAGTCGCCCCCGTTCGATAATCCCGATGGAAGTGCAGCAGTCGGCCAGTTCGGTAAGGATGTGGCTGGAGATCAGGATTGTTTTGCCCATCTGCCGGAGTTCCTTAAACAGGGCCTTGATCTCGATTCTCGCCCGGGGGTCAAGGCCGCTGGTGGGTTCGTCCAAAATAAGCACGGGCGGATCGTGTACCAGGGTTTTGGCCAGGCAAAGCCGCTGTTTCATGCCCCGGGAAAGGGTGTTCACGTATGACTCGCGCTTTACGGTTAAGTCGAGCAGATCCAGAACGTCGCCGATGACCTGCTTGCGCCGCGGGCGGGGAATTTGGTATGCCAAGGCGAAAAAGTCCAAAAATTCCCAAACCCTCATGCCGTCGTAAACGCCGAAGTTATCGGGCATATAGCCGATGCTCCGCCGCACCCCCATGGGATTCTTGCTCACCCGATGTCCGTTTACGATCCCATCGCCGCCGGTGGCCTTGAGCAACGTGGAAAGAAAACGGATGGTGGTGCTTTTGCCCGCCCCGTTGGGCCCGATAAAACCGAACATCTCACCCGGTTCGATTTTCAAATTCAAACAGTTCACCGCGACCAATTCGCCGTAATGTTTGCTGAAGTTAATTAGTTCGATCATTAGTGGGTTATAGGGGATAGGTTATAGGGGATAGTTGATTGAAATCCCATGAAACCGCTTGCGGTTTCGCGATGATCTTTTCATAAAGTGGGCAGTAAACTACCCACTCCTTGTTATTCACAATTTATCGGTCGTATTGACATCCGGACGAGGCTCCTCGTCCTTGCCATAATCGAGGTGCGCTAAAACCAGCGCGGCATGACGCGATTGCGGTGCGGCGGGGTTGATATTCAATCCGGATAATGCGGTATCCATCCAGGCCAGCAACTTGATCTCGCCCGGACGCATGGTTTCCAGTTTTTCGGCAAGATCGAGCAAATTCCGGAGGTTCAATTCGCCCTTCAATTCGCCTGGGTCTTTTGCCGCGGTCAAAGGCGACTGATCGCGCTCGTCCGGCCACAGCCGCCCGCCGGCTTGAGTGGACAAGCGATTGACCCAGGCCACGGTTCTTACCGCGCCGGGTTCGAGTTTGCCTACCCAAGCCACTTGCAGATTGGGGGACTCAAGTTTCTTTATCAATCCGACTCCTTGTAAACTCAGGCGGGTTTTATTTACAATCTCCAAACCGCCGCTTATGTTTTGCACCAGGGATAGTTTGCCACCCAGGTCGAACATTTCCTCGCTGTGCACCAGCGCGGTGGAGTTTGAGGGCACGGGCAGCCCCTGTAGAATCGCCTGGTCCGAGCGGGTAAAGCGCAGGTTGCGCCGTTGTTGCCCTGGGGCCATTGCGAAAAACTTCTCATCCGAAACCGACGGAAACGGCAGCACCGCCGCCCCGCTATCTTCAAAATTGAAATCGTATGGCGTCGATAGCGACGTGTACAAGGCATTGTACCGGGTAAGATGCCCGCGCGGGTGCTCGCCTTGAATTTCCAAAACGGCGATTTCCGTGCGCGCACGCACAAAGCCGATATCCAATTGCGCCAATTTTATGACCAGGACGGTGGATATGATGGCGATGATCGGCGCGGCAACCCATGCCCATTCCACGCGGTCAAAGGTATGAAAAATGCTCCAATTAAACGGCACCAGCACGATCAAATAAACGAACAAAAACAAGAAAATAAACGTGCGATCGGGAATTTCGACCTGCGCGGCTTTAAGCAGCGATTCGCG
>JBEKIK010000173.1:0-5086 GCA_050011795.1 Thermoguttaceae bacterium
GGCGGGCAATCCCGTGACCATTTCGTATATCACCAATCCGGCGGCATATACATCGGCACGGACATCCATGTGTCCGTCCGGCGGCATGTACTTTTCAGTTCCAGCCCGTGATACAAGCGGACTGGCCTCGGTCAAAAGACTGAAATCGGCAAGCTTTAATTCTCCCGCGACGAAAAGGCAGTTCGCCGGTTTCACGTCGCGATGCACCATGCCCGCCTCGTGCAGAGACGCTAAACCGGCCAACAACTGCCGCGCGCAAGAAAAGCATTCCTCAGGATCCAGGGGACCGCTTTCCAGGCGTTTCCGCAAGGTGGCAGGTTGATAATTCGGATCATTCCACGCCGGAGAGCCGGAAACGTCGTCAGCCAGGTCCATCACGTAAAACAGATAATCGGCGGTCTTGCCCACGTGGTGAATGTTCAACAAATTCTGGTGCCGATGGCCCAGATTCGCCTCCAAACGCGTAAGCGATACGATTTCCCGGCCGGCCGCGTCGGTCGTGCCTGATCGCCGTAATGGAATGAGCTTCACTGCGCGCAAACGCCCGGTGGTCTGATTGGCCGCCAGCCACACCCGGCCGAATCCGCCCTCGCCGATGGGCCGTATCAGGTCATAATCCGGCACTTGCGGGGGTATTTGGTTATCGGTCATCAGTATACAGTTCATAGTTTCATCAATCAGGCAGCGCTAAACCGCAAGCAGTTTTTTTATTCTCGCGATTGCATGGTTTTTACAATGCGCGTGCCGAGCGTCTGCTCGACGGCGGCTTGCGGCCGCGATCGAAGCGCCTGTTTGATGCGATCGGAGAGTTGCCCGTCCTCGCGATATTCGGCCCCCAGTTCCTTCAGCCGTTGTAAGGCTCTTTTACATGCCCGATATACTCCGTTGCGGGTCAAGCCCGTTTGCTTTGCAACTACCGCGCCCGGTATTTCGTGGAGCGTGTAAAGTTCAAACGCCAGGTAAGCCCTGGGACTCATCTCCCGCCGAACCACGTCCAGCAGCACCAGCAGCAAGGCTTCTTCAAAGGAGTTTTCCCAAACGTCATCGGGCAGTGCATCATCGGCCGGCGGTTCGACGTGCTTGATGCCCGAATCCCCTCCGGTCACCCGCACTCGCTCCGCCGGCCTGCGCCGCAACTCGGCCGCCTTGTTTCGCACCACCGTTCCCAGCCAATCGCGAAATCGGCCTCGCGCCGGATCATAATGAAAAAAGTCTTTTTGTTCGAAGACTTTCAACATCACATCTTGCACCACTTCCTCAGCGGTATGTTCCGAGCAATTGCATCGCCTGGCATAAGCATAGATCAAGTGCCAGTAGCGCTGGAAAAATTCATCCCAGGCCAGTGCGTCCGAAGCGTCCTGTAAGCGCTTAAGCAACGTGGCCTGCGTTTTGCTATTTAGAGCCGAGGCCCTTGCCGCACTGAATTCCGCACCGAATTCCGCCACAAATAATCCTTTCCCAACTATAAAACACAACAATTCTACTGCAAATCGTATATTTTATCAACTAACAAAGCCTGATTTTGTGCTCCTCGCGCATATTTATAGTGTTGCCCCATAAAGCCGTGACGGGCACCAACGGGCATCATGCGCAGCATGGTCGGTTGGTCGGTCGTGCACTTGTGTAAAGCCGCGACGATTGGTCGCGGTCGCGCCCCATGCAACAATTATTGCCGCTGTTGTGCCCGGGGGGTCGTTTCACCCGGGTTTGAATAACGTTACAATCATTTCTACACGGAAATAAGAAAGGTGCGAACATGAACTCCATGAATAAAAGCGCCGTATTGTTTTTCTGCCTGATTATTCTCGGGTGCTCTGGATTTTTAGTTGCACAAGCAAGAGCAGCGGATGAACCCCCGACCGAATTGTACGTTCGCACTACTCCGGAAGGCGCAAAGGTTTTCCTGAATGGTAATGAAGTAGGCGTTACGCCGGGCTTATTCAAGGTAGATCCGGGGGCCGCCAAGATCGTTGTGAAGTTGGAAGGACATGATCCGATTGAAAAGGAAGTAAAAGTCAAGGCGTCTCGGGTCACTCGCATTGAAGTGGATTTTAATAAACAGCCCGCGAATATGGACGGTCCCCTGGAGCGGATTCGTGCTATCAGCTCAAAAGACACACCGATTGCCGGAACAGCCAAATGGGAGGGCGAGGAACTAGTCGTACGCTCCGATGCGGCCGCAACCTTGCATCTGTTTGAGATTCCCATCTCCAATCGCGACCAGTGCATTATCATTTATCGCTTCAGAATTAAGACGGAAGAATTGAAGTCAGGCGTGTATTCCGAAATGTATTGCCGTTTCCCCGGCAAAGGCGAATTTTTTTCACGTGGCTTGGATCAGAAGCTTCAGGGATCGAACGATTGGACTTCGCTGCAAATCCCTTTTTTCCTAAAGAAAGGCGAATTTCCCGACCTGTTGAAACTTAATATGGTCTTTGAAGGTCCTGGGACAATCAGACTAAAAGACATTGAGGTTTTGATTGCTCCTTTGACGGAACAAACTCTTCCCAATCATCCAAAAGAGGATTCCCAAAGCGCCATCAATACTAAAGAAACGGTAAATATTCTCAAAAATCCCGGTATCGAAGCCGGTAAAGAAACTCCCGACGACTGGGAGGAAGGCACCTGGCCGGAAGGTTTGACTGCCGAGGGCGTAACGTACTCTTGGGATAAAAAAGTCGCCTTTGAAGGCAAGGCCAGTCTTTGCATCGAGAAAACGGCGCAAAATTACATGCTTCCAGTTGCGCAATGGTCACAGACTGTAGATCGCGATGAGAAACAGTCTACCCTGATCCTCTCTGCCCAAGTAAAAGCCGATAAAGTTACAAAAGCCATTCTGGATGTGCAGTTCCTCGATGAGGATGACAACATGATCTCGCACAAATGGGCTTCTTTTATAGGAATTCAAAAGAAAGGCCAGAAACCCGCCAATCACGACTGGAAAAAGTATTCAGGCAAGGTGAATATCCCGCCAAAAACTAAAAAAATATGCGTTGCACTGCAAGACTACGGTCCCGGGAAGGTCTGGTTCGACGATGTCCGAGCGGAATACGCAAAGTAGCGACACATTGTAGCAGGCACACGCCGTGTGCCGCCTGCTTTATTTTTGTTCCCAGGCTCTGCCTGGGAACAAAATAACCTATTGATTCTTCTTGAGAGAAAGGTTTGTCAGGCGAACGGCACACGGAGTGTGCCTACTACTTTTCCGGATGCCGAACCGGAACCTCAATGACTTGTGGTGCTTTGCTTTGTAAAGATTCACAAACCGCGTCGCTCAGTTCGTCCGGCTCGGTGATTTTTTTGGCCTTAACACCAAGAGATTGGGCCAAGGCGATATAGTCAATCGCCGGATCCACTACGTCGAGTCCTTCAAAACGCCCGGCGCAGGCTGCCGGCAGGTGGAGCACTTCGGCGCAATCTTTGAGGATCTTATACTCGTTGTTGTTGCAAATCACGAACGTAACTGGAATGCGGTAATGCGCGGCGGTCCAAAGGCCTTGGATGCCGTACATGGCCGAGCCGTCGCCGATCAACGCCAGCACCGGCCGGTCGGGCCAGGCCAGTTTCACGCCAATCGCACAATTCAATCCCCAGCCCAAGGCCCAGCCGCGCTGGGCAAAATATCCGCTGGTGTTTTTCAATGTCCCGGTGCGCTCGAAATATCCGCCCATGGTCGTGGTGGGCGCTTCCTCGATTACGGCCGCGTCGGGCGGCAAAATTCGGGCAATGGTTTCCATAAAATACAGCGGTGAAATGGGCCGGCAATCTTTTTGATTCTCCGCCTCGCGGCGCAATGCCTCGCACTCATGCCTGCGCTTTTTGCCGTGCGCCATCAATCGCTCCCGGGCTGCCCGGCGTTGCTCCGGAGTCATCGTTTCATCCAGCAGAGCGGCTAATTCGGACAACGCAGTCTTTGGATGCCCGATCACCCCCGCTTCCAACGGATAATTTTTGTTCAGTTCCCAAGGATCGTCGTCGATGTGAACCAATCGGATGTGTTCGGGAATGGGCCTGGGTTCGTGGTAGATATACTGCTGCATGAGTTTCATGCCGGCCACCAACAACACGTCGAACTCGGAGAGATACTCGCGAACCTCCGGCGACCAGAACGGCAATTGCGTGGATGCCAACGGATGATCGGATGGAAAACCGCACCTGCCATGCGACGTGGTCGCCTCGTGCATCACCGGCGCGCCTAAGCGCTCGGCCACGGCTGTCAATTCGGCGACCGCGTCGGCCTCACAAATCCGGCTGCCCGCCAGAATGCCCGGCGCCTTGGCATCGGCCAAAATCCCGGCCGCTTGACGCAGGGCTTCAACTGGCGCACGCACCAGAAAATCGGGCAACCGCGGAGGAGTCAGGTCCAAGCCGCTGTTGGCCTCGGCCATTTGCACGTCCAGCGGCAAGGCCAGAAACACCGGACCGGTGGGCGGCGCCATCGCCGTTTGCACCGCCCGGCGAATGGCCGACGGTATGTCTTGCACGCGGCGGATCTCTTCGGCCCATTTTGTCCAAGGTCTTACCGCGTCAAACATCCGGCCCCATAAAATCGGCTCTTCAAAAAGCATCCGCTGATCCTGCTGCCCGGCCGTTATCACCAGCGGCGTGCCTTCGCGAAAGGCATTGTAGATCATCCCCATCCCATTGCCCAATCCGCAGCAGGCGTGTAAATTCACCACCCCCGGCCTACGCGATGCCTGGGCGTAACCGTCGGCAATGGCCACGGCAGGCACCTCCTGCAAGGCAAGAATGTATTGAATCCGCCCTTGCTCGGCCATGGCGTCGGAAAGCGGCAGTTCCGTGGTTCCCGGATTGCCGAATAAATACCGCACGCCGCAGCCGGCAAGCATTTCGAGCATAATATGTACGCCGGTCATCTGGTCCATGATAATCAATTCATATTCGCCTTGCCACTGTCAGAGAGCAGGGTTCAGGGTTCAGTTTTTATTACGTTTAGAACGAAAAAAGCCCACGGGTTGCAACCCGTGGGCTTGAAAGATGATTTGTGGTTGATATGTTCCCGCGCCGGAGCGTGGGAACAAGGTTTTTAATATGTTTGGAGCGTGGGAACAAGTCTTTTTGATAT
>JBEKIK010000174.1:0-5076 GCA_050011795.1 Thermoguttaceae bacterium
ATAACCTTTAATCGTGGAAAGCGCACGGAGCATTTCGGAATTTCCGGCGGCAAAGCCCACGCGCCAGCCGGCCATGTTGTAGCCTTTGCTCATGGTGGTCAGTTCCACGCCCACGTCGATCGCACCTGGGGCGGCAAGGAAACTGGGGGTCTTGTACCCGTCGAAAACCACGTCGGCATAAGCCAGGTCGCTTATGACCATGAATTTCCACTTCTTGGCCAGTTTCACCACTTCCACGTAAAACTCCGGTTCAACCACAGTGGTCGTGGGATTGTGCGGAAAATTTATAATCAGCAATTTCGGCCGCGGAACCATGTGCCGGCAGGTGTAATCGATGTTGGATAGAAAATTCGCGGGATCGGTTACTTCCAACAGGATCGCGTTGGCGGCGGCCATTGCCACCGCGTAAAGATGGGCAGGATAGTGAGGAGCGGGAACAATTGCCGTGTCGCCCGGACCGACCAATGCCAGGCATATATGACTGAATCCCTCCTTTGATCCAAGGCACACCAGGACTTGATCTTGCGGGTCGAGCCTTACGCCGTGCTGTTTGAAGTATTTCGAGGCCACCTCGCGGCGCAGACTCAAAATGCCCTTGGCCTCGGAATAGCCGTGATTTTTCGGATCCCGGGCGGCTTCGGTGAGCTTGTCCACGACTAAATCTTGCGGCGGATCGCTGGGATTGCCCATGCCCAGATCGATTACGTCGTCGCCTGCACGGCGTTTTTCGTACAGCAATTTGTTGATTTGGGCAAAAAGATAAGGCGGCAGTCGCCGCACACGGTCGGCCACTTCGATGATAAACGGTTGGTTGGTCGAGGTTTGCTCGCCGATGCGCCGGTCTTCGCTCATAATTTGGGTCCTCAAGAAAACTATTTTTAAGCATAATCCCAGTGGATAAGATCTGCTAGACCCGGCGGGTTTGAAATGGTACCCGGATATCAATTGCGGTTTCGCCCGTAACCTTATAACCGCTTCCCTGGTTCCCACGCAGAGCGTGGGAACCAGATTAAAACTGCATATTTCGCAGGAATTTCCGCTATCCGGCCAAGCGCGTGATGCGGTCGACGGTTTGGGCGGGAACTTTTTCCGGGCGATAGCGATATTGCATGATATAGGCGTCTTCCGGCGTATCGGCGTAATAACTACGCAACACCGACACGGCGCGGAAGCCGTTCTCGCGGAAGAACAATTGCGCGGATAGGTTGGTTTCGCGGACTTCCAGCACGATGCGGCTGCGGCGTTGAGTGGAGAGTTTGGCCGTGAGTTTGGCGATCATTTGACTGCCTACGCCTTGGCGTTGGCAGTCTTTCGCCACCACGAAGTTCAGCACGTGAATTCGGGTTTTGTGCAGTTCATAAATCATGAAACCCACTACCCGATCTTCGTGTTCGGCCACCATGCCGATGCAATTGCGCTGCCTAAGGCAATTGACGAAGTCGTCTTCAGTCCAGGGATACTCGAAGCACTGTTTTTCGATAGCCAGGACTTCGGGCATATCGCGCCGAATCATCCAGCGAATGTGGACGCGGACTTCCTGTTTCTGGTCGGAATGCATGTCGGCCTCCTTCCTTGCAGGCCGGCCGCCATCTTTAATCAGATCGCGACCTTGCATTGTTCCCGGGACGCTCCTTTGCGTCCTTAGACTTGGGGCAACCAGCTTCCCTGTCGCCCCACGCAGCCTAATTACCAGCGGGGCATATATGGTACCATAATCGGGCCGTCTTTCCAATATGAACTGGCGGCGGTTTTTAATGGCAAATTACAAAAATTGGGGCCGGCCCGGTATTTCTTAAAACCCCGCTGAAATGAGCACCGTGGGATGGGGCCGGTTCCCATTGTTAGGCCAAACATTACTTCATGCTAGCATGTATAACCCGTTGCAGGGCAAGCTGATAGTAAAAAAGACAGGCAACCGCGAGGCCGGACATTCTTGTCCGCCTCCAAAAAGACAGGCAAGAATGCCCGTCCTCCTGTTTAAGATGATTAGGTATTTTTTTATCGCGCCTAAGCTACTTGGATGACGAATCACCCGACGACTTGGTGTTATTGCCCTTTGACTGCTTTGACTGCTGTTTATTGTTCGACTCCGGGCGCTTGGCGGTGGATGAAGTCTTTTCCTTGGAGCCGCCTTCTCCCAGTAGGTCGGAGAGCACCTCTCGCGCATGCTGGCTGCTTACGCCCGGCGCTAATTTTACGACCTTGATCGTGGAAGTCGGCGCGGCGGCCCGGTCCAGGTCCTTGATCAACTTGTGTACTTGATCGAAGAGGTACGCCGGCGCCGAAACGGCCAGGGAGTTCGACAATTCGTCGATGCCGATGGAAAGCTGACCCTTGAATTTCGGCATTTTTTGTTCCGTCTTTCCGTCTTCTCCGCCGGAGGCGTATTCGTAGATGAAAGTCCGTGCGGACTCGCGGTCGTTCGGCTTTGCGCCTTGCAGGGCCTTGTCGTTCGCGCTGAGCAAATCGCGGTACACGTCCTTGACGGTTTCGGCCACGACCTTGGCCTTGGAATACTCCAGATGAATAGTCTCGGTTTTTCGGGCCGATTGGGAATCTTCCGGAGGGGGCTTGTCGTAAAGAGCGATCAAATCGTCGATCGTTTTCAGTTGGGCCGCATCCGCGTTCTCCACGATAATGGTGTTGCTTTCCGAATCGGAAATGAATTTAAGCGCCCGCCGCTTGGACAAGCGGTTTTGACGATCATCCTTGGAATCGTCCTGGTTATTGCCGTAATAATAATCCCAGAAATTAAACCGCGATTCCTTCTTCTCCTCGTCCTTGAAGAAATCCTCGAGATTCAAGGACACTCCGTAGGCCCAGGCGTACTTTAATTTATATACTTTATAATCCTTGCGGGGCGCGGCCAACTGGGCCGCCAATTCCTCGATCGAGTCCAGGGCGTCGGTGTCCTCGCTGGATATAATCAGGCGGCCGTCGGCGTCCTGCTTGATCTCGACCGGAGGAGGCGTTTTGCCGGAAGGCTCTTTGGATCCGGTCCACGGCGCTCCCTCGCCGCTGAATTGCACGAACTTTAGCGGATCGGACTCCACGGGCCGCCCCAGGGCGCTTTTCACGGCCGGCTCCGCCGGGGGGAGTTTATCTTTGTCGGGCTTGGGCGCGGTTTTCTCCGAGTCCGGGGCGGGATTTATCAACAAGGGATTGGGGGCCAGCGACGGCCATGCACGCCGAATCTGCTCGAGCAATTCCTCGCCTTCCTTGCCGTCGCGGACGTCGATCACCCGGACCGTGTCGCGGCGGCTGCCCTTGGGTGGAATTTCGCCCAGTTTTACCAGCAGATTTTCCACCTCCCCCAATTCAATCTCGTTGGCCCAAAGCATAAGCCGGTTGTGCTCCACGTCGGCCTCGACGCGGAATTCGTTGGCGCTTTTGTCCTTGTCGCTGCTGGATTGACTTCCATAATCCATCATCCAATAAGGCTGACGAGCGGGCTTTTCCTTTTTCTCCCCGACCATCATGAACATGATCGAACCGGCAACGTAATCGGCCGCCAGGCGCCGCAGCCGAATCACTTCAAACCGCCGCTCGCTGCCGCTGAGCTTTTCCACCACGGAGCGAATCGTGACGTGGTCGGCCAGCGAGGCATAGGCCACGATCGCCTTGTGTGTCTTGTCTATTTGCAGGCGGGTGGTGGGATCGAGATTGCCGATCTCCTGCAACGTCTTTACCACCGGCTCGGGATCGACGCCCGTGATGCGGTAAACTTGCATCCGGCTCACGTTACTCAGCAACGACTGGGTGGTGTCCAAGGGAACGTCGATGGCATTAATGGCTTGGGCAATGATGGCCATTTTATCGGGCGGAGCATGCGCCAGAATGCTGTTTCTCCGCTGATTCAGGACCAAGGTAACCTGCTGTTTGGGCTTGTTCGCGCCTTGCGCCCCGGGCTGCCCTCCTTGTTGCTGCTGTTGTTGCTGCTGTTGCTGCTGCATGCGGGCCATCATCATGGCCTGCTGCTGGGCATTGTCGCCGCCGCCCGGCTGATTTGGTCCGCCGGGCATACCCGGCGCCCCTTCGCCCTTCGCTTCCGGGCCCAGCAAATCTTGTAATTGCCCCAGCACCTCGCTGGCGCGGGCGTATTGCAGCACGAATTCATGCACCAGCCGCTGCTGGTTGTCGGTCGATTGCTCATCGCTTAACAGCACACGTATATCTCGCAGGTTGATCACGGCATCGATGGCTTCCAACCGATTCGAGGATTTAAGCGGAGTGAGCTTCCCGTTCGGACTAATCATGGGTTTAAGTTCTTCGATGATCGCGTCCGCCATAATCCAGTCCAAGGGGAAGGAGACTTTCACGAATTCGTGGGGATCGCGCTTGTCAAGCTCTTCAGGCGTGACTCGCGGCACCAGGCTCGGGTCGAGCTTTTTGATATTGGCCACCGATAAGACCTCGCCCTGGCAGAGCAAAGTATATCCCCGCGACAAAAGATGGCGGTTGATTAAATCGCGCGTTTCGCGGACCGTGTAACGTTGCCGGGATTTGAGATTCAAATAGTCTCCGGGTAGTTCCTGCCAATCCAGGCTCATTCCCGATATTTCGGCCAACCATTCCAGCACCGGCTGCCAAGGCTGATTGTTGAAATTGAATCGGACTTTTCCATCCGCATCCGGCCGGACCTTTAATTCCTCGGGATCGGGCGGTTTGGGCGGTTTCGTGGGTCGCATAGTAGGCTTGGGTTCTTCAGGCTTGGCCGAATCGCCCGGTTTTCCCGGCGGCCCGCCCGGTTTTCCCGGCGGCCCTTCCGGCCTACCCGAGGCTTCGCCCGGTTTACCCGAGGTTTCGCCCGGCTTTCCCGGAGTCGCGCCTGCTTTGTTCGCTCCTTCGCCCGGCTTTTCAGAATTGGCTGTTGGCTGTTCGCCGGATTTGTCCGCATCGGGTTGTGCTTTGGATTCGGATTCCGAAGTCGTTGTGGAAGATGAGATTTGAACCGAACCGGTTCCAACAGCCTTCTCATCATCACCTATTGAAATCCTTGGTCCTAATAGAATGGATGCCGGCACAAAAATGGACCACGTGATCCATGCCAGCCGTGAACATTTTCCCAGCCTGATA
>JBEKIK010000175.1:0-5045 GCA_050011795.1 Thermoguttaceae bacterium
GGATAACACGATTGATGAGCCGTGAAATCATCCAACGCGAAGCGCAGCGCAACGGCCGTGGCCGGCCAAAGCATCGCTACTGGTTGACAGATAAGGGGATGCGCATGACCGGCTCGAATTTTACCGATCTGGCCATGGTATTATGGAAGGAGGTCCGGGCACTGGAGGATCCAGAACTACGCCGGGATATGCTGCGACGTATAGCCCAGGCTTTGGCTAACGGATATGCCAATCAGATTCAGGGGAATACCCCGGCCGAGCGGTTACATTCGGTGGCTGAGATATTGGCCCAACGCAGAATACCCACCACCGTGGACGACACTTCCGCCAATCCCACCTTAACTGCCCATGCTTGTCCATACCAGGAGTTGGCTGAGCAGGACCACAGCGTATGCACCATGGAAAGGATGTTGATCTCGGAACTGGTCGGTCGGGAGGTAAAACTGACTCAATGCCGCCAGGAGGGGGATGAGCTATGCCGGTTCCAAGTCGATTAGTTAATGATTATACTGATTTGCTTGGACGGTTTTGCTTAATACCCAATGTGAGTAAACACACATGACACAACCTTGGATAGAGGCACGAGTCGAGGAAAACATTGTCACCGCGACTTTGGAGCAGGCGCTGAATTGGGCCAAGCAAGGCAGCGTATGGCCGGTTACGTTCGGAATTGCCTGCTGCGCAATCGAGATGATGTGCACCGGGGCCGGCAGGTTCGACATCGATCGCTTTGGGGCCGGGGCGTTCAGGCCCAGTCCCAGACAAGCGGACTTGATGATCGTGGCGGGCACGGTCACGTATAAAATGGCCAGCCGCATCCGCCGGCTATACGACCAGATGCCCGAGCCTAAGTATGTGATTGCCATGGGTGCGTGCGCGGTTGGCGGAGGCCCGTATTTCGAGCACGGATATAACGTTGTCCGGGGCGTTGACCTGATCATTCCCGTTGACGTTTACATTCCCGGTTGCCCGCCCCGCCCGGAATCGCTGCTGGAAGGCTTGATGCGATTACAGGAGAAGATCAAAGGGCATCGGATTGCCAAACTTCCGGCGAATGAAGTGCCGGCCGGGACGACCGACCGCCGGAATCTTAAAGTGGAAGATGAAATTCCCATGCTGCACCAATCGGGATTCATAGAAACAGAGAAGACGAATCTTGTTTTCAACCACCAGAAGGTGAAACCGCAGTAAAAAAACATGACCGAGACGCTGTCCATCATCGACCTGCACGTAAACGTGGGCGAAAAGCCGATCCTCAAGGGCGTGTCCCTGGAAATCCGCCGGGGCGAGGTTCATGCCTTGATGGGTCCTAACGGGTCAGGCAAGAGCACCTTGGGATTTGCCATAATGGGCCATCCCGGTTATCAGGTAACCGGCGGAAGTATCGAACTAAACGGCCTGGACGTATTGGCAATGGAGCCGCACGAGCGCGCCCGGGCAGGATTGTTTCTGGCCTTTCAGCGCCCGGTGGCTATTCCCGGCGTGCGCATGGCCGATTTTCTCCGCCATGCCGCCACGAACATCCGCCACCCCGAGCGCAAGGAAGGCGAGGATTTGATTCCCATGCGCCAGTTCCGCAAGGAACTTAACGAAAAGATGCGGGATTTAAAAATCGATCCGGAATTCGCCAGGCGGTACGTCAACGAGGGGTTTTCCGGCGGGGAGATGAAACGGGCGGAAATCCTGCAAATGGCCGTGCTGCGACCGAAATTCGCCATCCTCGACGAAACCGACAGCGGCCTGGACGTGGACGCCGTGCGATTGGCCAGTCAAAGCATAGCCGAGATCGGCGGGCGTGAGATGGGCATTTTGATAATCACGCATCACGAGCAGCTTTTGGAGCACAATCCGCCCGATTTTACCCACGTGTTGCTGGGCGGCCGGATCGTGGATACCGGCGGGGCGGAATTGGCGGCCCAGTTGCACAAACAAGGCTACGACCGAGTTCGCGCAGCCCATCCCGAGGCCGCCGCAGACGAAGCGGCAATGATGGAAAAAAACATGCCTTTGCAAACCGCAATCGCAAAGTGAGAATACTTTCGTTCCCAGGCGGAGCCTGGGAACGAGGTGATATGATTATGGCCACGGATATTCGCAATCCCGTTCAGGATCCCATCGGCGAGATCAATAAATACGATTTTCGCAACGAGGAAAAGTTCGTTTTCAAGGCCCGCAAGGGGTTGAACCGGGAGGTGGTCGTCGAAATCTCCGAGATGAAGGGCGAGCCGGCCTGGATGCGGGAATTCCGGCTAAAGGCCTTGGATATTTTCTATTCCAAGCCGCTGCCACGGTGGGGCGGCAATATCGCGGTCAATTTCGACGAGATCTATTATTATCTAAAACCCACCCAGGGACAGGTGAAATCCTGGGACGAGGTGCCCGAGGAAATCAAATCCACCTTCGACAAGCTGGGAATTCCTGAGGCTGAAAAAAAATTCCTGGCCGGCGTAAAGGCCCAGTACGAAAGCGAGGTGGTCTACGGCTCGCTCAAGGAGGAGCTGTCGAAACAGGGTGTGATTTTCACCGACATGGACTCGGCCGTGCGCGAGCATTCCGACCTGGTGCGGCGGTATTTCAGCACGCTCATTCCGGCCGCCGATAATAAATTCGCGGCCTTGAATTCCGCCGTCTGGTCCGGGGGATCGTTCGTCTACGTGCCTGCGGGCGTGAAAATCGAGTTTCCCTTGCAGGCCTACTTCCGCATCAACGCGCCTAATATGGGTCAGTTCGAGCGGACATTAATTATTATTGAAGAGGGGGCACAGGCACATTATGTCGAGGGCTGCACCGCGCCCATGTACAGCACCGAAAGCCTGCACGCCGCCGTGGTCGAGGTGATTGCCAAACAAGGTTCGCGATTTCGCTATACCACCATCCAAAACTGGGCCAATAACATCTACAACCTGGTGACCAAACGGGCGGCCGCCTATCGCGACGCGCTTGTGGAATGGGTCGACGGCAATCTGGGAAGCCGGCTGACCATGAAATATCCCTCGATCTACCTGATGGAGCCGGGCGCACGCGGCGAGGTGCTCTCGGTGGCATTCGCCTCGACCGGCCAACACCAGGACGCCGGGGCGAAACTGGTTCATTGCGCACCGCATACTTCCGGGCGGATTATTTCCAAGTCGATTTCCAGAAACGGCGGCCGCTCGAGTTATCGCGGGCTGGTCCGCGTGATGAAGGGCGCAAAAAAATCGAAGTCGAACGTGGTTTGCGACGCCCTGATTCTCGATCCGCGCAGCCGCAGCGATACCTATCCGTATATCGAAATCGAGGAGCAAGACGTAATGGTCGGCCACGAGGCCAGCGTGTCGCGGATCGGCGAGGAACAATTATTTTACCTGGCCAGCCGCGGAATGACCGAACACGAAGCCGCCACGATGATCGTCAGCGGGTTCATCGAACCGTTGGTCAAGGAACTGCCCATGGAATACGCGCTGGAAATGAACCGGCTGATTGAATTGCAGATGGAAGGAACGGTAGGGTAGGGATTAGTGATTAGAGATTAGGGATTAGGGTGTGGTGGGGTGGTCAGTTTACTGACCACAACCGAAGTATAGCCCGGGCACTTGTGCCCGGTGCTTCCAACCATAAAGCCGCGACGGGCACCAACTGAAGGTTGGTCGGTCGCGATTTGTTTGCGCCCAAAGGACTATCGAGAGATTATCCGGAGACGAGATAACAAAGATTTTCATAGTGAGTGGGACAATCATTAAGCAAGGTTTTACCAACGAAGCATTTGAAGCGTTTTTAAGCGAGCGCCGCGAACCGGCGTGGCTTGTTGAATTGCGCCGCGATGCGTGGGCGGTGTTTCTGGATTTGCCCTTTCCCGACCGCACGCAGGAAGAGTGGATGCGCACCGACATCCGGGCGTTCAAACTGGCTGGATTCGATATTCCCACCCAGTCGGCCGAAGAAAAACCCGTTGCCAAAGCCTTGTTGACCGAAGGAGTGGATCTTGCCGGAAGGGCCGTGACCTGTGACAGCAGGCCGTTGCCCACGCGGCTGGATGCCGAATTGGCCCGCCGGGGCGTGCTGTTTGGAAGTTTGGAGGAATTGATTGAAACTCACGGCGAGTTGATCCGTCGCTACTTGTTTACCAAGGCCGTGGATTATCGCACGGATAAATTCGCAGCGCTGCACGCGGCATGTATGTCGGGCGGAGCGGTGCTTTATGTGCCCAAGGGAGTGAAGATCGACGGACCGCTGCATATTTTTTCCTCACTTTCGCCGGACGCCGTCGATTTCAGCCATACGCTCATCATCCTTGACGAAGACGCCGAGGCAACGGTCCTTTCCGAAACCGCCGGCGGCGATGGGCAAGCCGATCAGGCGCCTTTTGCCGGGCTGCACTGCGGGGCGATTGAAATCTTCGTCGGTCCGCGCTCCCGGCTGCGATACGTCAATTTGCAGAACTGGGGGACGGGAGTGTGGCATTTCGCCCATCAAAAAGCCCTGGTCGATCGTGATGCCGACATCCAGTGGACCATCGGCGCATTGGGCAGCCGGCTGGCAAAGGTCAATCAACACGTGGCCCTTGTCGGGCCTGGCGCAAATGCCCAGGTCAACGGCGTGATGTTCACCGAGGGCAGGCAGCATCTATCGTATCACACGCTGCAGCGCCATCACGCAATGCACTGCACAAGCGATTTACTTTACAAAGGGGCGTTGCAAGATAAATCCCGGCTGGTGTGGCGCGGGATGATTAAAGTCGACCGCGACGCGCAAAAAACCGACGGATACCAGCGCAACGATAATTTAATTCTTTCCGAGGACGCCCGGGCGGACTCGATACCCGGCTTGGAAATCGAGGCCGACGATGTAAAATGTTCGCATGGCGCGACGGCCGGCCGGGTGGATGACGAGCAGGTTTTTTATGCCCGCTGCCGCGGCCTGACCCGCAAGGAAGCCGTGCGCATGATCGTGGCCGGATTCTTCCAACAAGTGTTCGACCGCATCACGATCGACAGCGTGCGAGCGGCCCTGGGCGAGGCCATCGGCCGCCGGATTCGCGAATATAATTAAAAGGGGGAGTTGTGTCC
>JBEKIK010000176.1:0-5040 GCA_050011795.1 Thermoguttaceae bacterium
GCAGGAGTTGTCCGGCTAGCCGACGGCGAGTCTCCAACTCGGCTGCGCTTCCGTGCTTTCTCATACAATACTATACGCATAGCCACGTCTTATGGTTCATTAGCTAGGAAAAGATCAATAAGTGGAATAACTGTCCAAAAAATTCGTTTCTTTTGTCTGCCCTCCCATTACAAAAATTGTCTTGCCAATAGGAAAGATTATGGTTATTATCTATATAAACTATGCCATAACTTAACGGACACATGACTATTCTTGACCTGTATTATGGACCCCTTACCCAATACTCAAGTTCAGCCGCTTAAGGAGCCGGATTTCTTTTCGCTCCAGGTGCGTGAAGCGCAAAGGTTTTATTTAGATCTTGCCCCTCCACCCACGGTGCCCATCGCCGTGGTCTGCGGCGGATACGAACAGTGCGCCACCGACTACGCCATCCATCGCGTGAATTTCCCCTATTATTCCATCGAGTTCGTGGCCCGGGGAAAGGGTTCCGTGACTCTTGGCGGCCAGGATTATCCCTTGACCGTGGGCGCGGTTTTCGCATACGGCCCGGGCGTTCCCCACGACATTACCACCTTCGCCGATGATCCGCTGGGAAAATACTTCATTACCTGTACTGGATCCAAGGCATTGGAATTGTTGGGAGAACACTCGCTGGCGCCGGGACACATCGGACGCGTTTTTGCCCCGGCCGAAATCCAGGAGGTCTTCGACGAGTTGATCCGCAACGGATTGAGGCATACCTACTTCTCGCCGTCTCTGTGCGTAAAACTCCTGGAATACCTGATCCTCAAGATCTCCGAGTCATTAATGCCCTGGCATGGAGTGGAGACCCCGGCCTTTGCCACGTATCAACGCTGCCATCGCTACATCTGGGCCAACCATTCGCGGTTGCGGAGCATGGCCGAAGTGTCGCGGGATTGTCACGTCGATCCGGCTTACCTGTGCCGACTGTTCCGCCGCTATGCCCACCAGACGCCCTATCAATTCCTCATGCGTTTGAAAATGAACCTGGCCGCCGAACGGCTTCAAAATCCCGAACTCCTGGTAAAGCAGGCGGCCGCGCAATTAGGGTTCAACGATCCATTCCACTTTTCACGGGCATTCAAGAAGGTCTTCGGGCTTTCGCCGGAAGAATTCAGGCGACTGCATTAAAAATAATTTGCGAAGCGAGAAATCAAGCGTTATTGGGACAATATAAATCGAATCGTTGCTAAGGTTTGACCGGAACGAACCGTGCGGCGTATCCGCCCGACGCGGCCGGAGAGCCGAGTTTTGCCGCGGGTTCCGTTGCCTGGGCGTCCAATTTCTCCAGCAACGGCGTATTGCGAATCGACAGCCGCTTGACCGCCTCGAATTTGGCCGGGCGAACGCCCTCCGCGATTTGGGCTTTGAAGTTGTCAATCTCCAGTCCGTCCACGTCGTCGCAAACTATTGCCGGGCGCAGGTCTTCATTCTCAAAGCTTATGTGGATGTTCGCCAGTTCCAGGTCGCGGACGTGCCGGGCGAAAACCCCGTAAGCGGGCATAACGCCTACTCGTCTGGGCTCGGGGTATACCGTACCCAGTTCCGGCGGAACCCGGGCGGCGTCGTCTTTTGTTCCTCCACCCTTGAAAACAAGCCGCATGTTTTCCAGCCGGACACCTTCGATGTCGTGGCCGGGCAGGCCGGTGATCTGTATGCCGCTAAACGGCTCGATGCCCGCGGCGATCACGTTGCTGATGCGGATATTCCGGGCCGAGCTCACAGCGGTGACTTCCGGCCCGCGGTTGCGCCGGCCCAAGGTGATGTAAATCGGATATACCGCCACTTCCATCATGGTGATGTTCGAGATGCTGATGTTCTCCATGATCCCCCCGTCCACTTCTTCCAACGCAATCCCCCGGCACCCGCGCACGGTGCAATTGGCGATGACCACGTTGCGGAAGCCTCCGTTGGCCTCGGTGCCGAATTTTATCCGGCCGTTCTTTTTTTTACTCGGCAGCATCCGGCCGTCCAACAGCGTGCCTTCCTCGAACCCCGAAACCTGGCAGTTGACGATCATCAAATTTTCCGTAATCACCGCTTTACCCAAGGCAAAGGAGCTTTTTGGGCACAACGCATCGTCGTCCGGCGAATTGATGCGGCAATTCGATACCATTACGTTCCGGCAGCAGTCGATGTCCAGGCCGTCGCGGTTGGTGTCCATGGTCACGTTGTCGATGGTCATGTTGTCGCAGCCTGTCGCCAGGACGGCAAAGTGGCCGCCGTGAAAGATGGTGATATCGCGCAACAGGACGTTTCGGCAGAGTTTAAGGGCGATGGCCTTATCGCCCTGGTTGATCGGACCCGCGCCCACGTCTTTATCGCTTTTAGTCAATCCGCCCCCGTCGATCATACCCTGGCCCGTTATCGACACATAAGTCAGGTTTTCACCCCAAATCAGGCTGTTGTGGAAGTACGTGTGTCCGCCGTCCTGGTATGCTTTCCCCCCGAACGGCTCGGCCGGGTCGTAGGCGTTCATGTCTTGCGGCGCGCCAAGGATGACCGCGCCGGCGTCGATCAGCAGATTGATGTTGCTCTTTAAATGAATGCTGCCGCTGAGATACCTGCCCGCAGGCAGGCAGACCGTGCCGCCGCCGGCCTTGGCGCAGGTTTCGATTGCGCGATTGATGGCGGGACTATCCAGCGTTTTTCCGTCGCCGATTGCGCCGTAATCACGCACGTTGTAAACCGTTTTCGCCGCTTTCTCGGTTGGCAACGCTGCTGTTGGCGACATTATTATGGCACGCATGGGCTGAGCGGCACGGACGCCGTCTTTGCCGTCAGCAGGCGTTCCGGCCTGTGCCAACGCCTCGCCGCAGGAGCAAAACACGCAAAACACAAGGAAAAACATTGTTCGAGGCATGTCCAGTCTCCGTTTGGAATGGCGCTTTTAATTATTCGACTTTTAGCGCACCTTTAACTTTCAGGACCACGGTGGAAGAAATTTTGTCCGGAGCGGCGGCAGGAACCGAAACAACCACGCCGCCTTTGTCGTCGGCCGCTTCAAGCTTACTGCCGTCGATGAGCAGCGACGCCGATTCCAGCGTGTTCTTCAAACCGGGCACGAGCAACTTGCCGTCCGCTGGCCACTGGAATACGTGCAAGTACAAGGTTGCACCGTCGGCGGTCAACTTTTTCGTGCAGCGCCCCCACGGCAGGTACGTAAACGGGCTGGCCGTAGTGCCGTATACGGCCTCTCCGTTTACCTTCATCCACCGGCCGATTTCGTGCAAACGTTCGACCGACGGCTCTGGGATCAATCCTTCGCTCGTCGGGCCCACGTTGAGCAGATAATTGCCGCCCTTGCTGGCGATATCGACCAGGTTGCGGATCAGCGTCTCGGAGGACTTCCATTTATCGTCGAACGATTTATAGCCCCAAGTCGTGTTCATAGTCATGCAAGTTTCCCAGTCCTTGCCGGGAATGCCCGTGGCGGGGATTTTCTGCTCGGGCGTTTCAAAATCGCCGGTATACTTTTTACCATACAGCCGGTTGTTGACGACGATGTCCGGCTGAAGCTTAAGCAACGGCAGGAATTTCATGACGCGCTGGGGCGTCATGTTCCCCGGCGTGTCCCACCACAGTATCGCCACGGGCCCGTAGTTGGATAGAATTTCCTTTACCTGCGGCACGGCGATTTTGTCGATGTATTCGTCCATGCTGCCTTGCTGGGCGGTGTCCCAGTGGTTTTCTTTGTCGATGTTCTTGTCGGTGTTGATCTTGCCCTTGTATGCAGCGCCGCCGGGGTGGTGCCAGTCCTGGGCCTCCGAGTAATAGAACCCCAGCTTCATGCCTTCCTTCTTGCACGCCTCGGCCAATTCCTTGAGAGGATCGCGCTTAAAAGGCGTGGCGTCATAAATGTTATAAGGACTCGCGCTGGAATGGAACATGGCAAAACCGTCGTGGTGCTTGCTTGTAATCACTATATATTTCATGCCGGCGTCCTTGGCAAGTTTCACCCACTCGTCGGCGTTGAACTTGACGGGGTTGAACTGGGACGCAAGCGCGGCGTATTCCGCCGCGGGGATTTTGAAGTCAAGCATCAGCCACTCGCCTGCGCGTTTGGACTTCTCGCCTTTCCAAACTCCCGCGGGCACGGAATAAACGCCCCAGTGGATGAACATGCCGAAGCGGGCCTCGCGCCACCATTGCATTCGCCGGTCGTGTGTGGGGGCGTATTCCTGCTGCCAGGCAAGCCAGGCCTCGTCGGAGACGCCGGCGGGCGCGGCCTCGGGTTTCGCCGGCGGATCAGCCGCCCAAAGCCGCGCTCCGGCGCCGATTGTAAGCAAAGCGCCTACAATCAAAATCCGCGGCCAATGTCTGATGGGAATCCGTGTGGAATGCATGGCTTTGTCCTTTGCTTTTAAATCGAGAAAGCGACGGCTATATACTATGAATGATTTGGTTCAGGAATATCCTCTTCCACGATCTGGATATGCAAGCCCCTCCCGTCTTTTTTGTTGCCGCTAGTGTCCGGGATGGGATCGGTTTTGCCGTTCGAGGCGTCATATATAAGAAGTGTCTTGAATCCTTCCTTGTCCTGATTTTTATTGAAATCCAGCGGCGGCCGGAACTCGCCGTTGTAGCGAATCCCGGAGGAAATCCGGACCGCGCGGATCCTTCCCGCAAAAGTGTATCTAGGATTGTATTGTCCAATGCCTATATAGCCTACAACGAACTTGGCCGAACCCATCTCTTGTGCGCCTTTATCCGTGTGGACCAAACGGCCGTCCACGAAGAAACAGATTTTGTCGTCGTCAAAGGTCACTGCCAGATGGGTCCATTTCTGAATCGGCAGAAATTCACCCGTCCAAAAGTCCCGCAGCTTTTTGTTGGTTTGCGTGCGCCGCCCGCCCAATTGACCATTCTTGCCGATGCGCACCCCCAGTCCGCCGCTGGATAGTTTGGCGTCGTCGCTGCCAAAGACGTACATCTCGGCGTTTTCGGCGGGCGCCGAACACCAAATCCAGGCTTCCACGGTCGAGGGCAGTGACCGCGGGACCGGCGTTACAATGGCCG
>JBEKIK010000177.1:0-5038 GCA_050011795.1 Thermoguttaceae bacterium
AAGTTGTTCCACTGCCGCGGTTCTTTGCTTATCTCCGCGATGTTAAGGGTCAGGATTACCTGTCCCTCCTGGCAGCGCACCGTCACTGCGTCTTTTTTCGCGAAGCTGACGGTCAGGTCTTCGTTATTGGGATCGATCTGCCAGATGTTGGGTCGCTGAAACCTCTCCGATATCCGCTGGACCAGTTGCGGTAAAGTAAACGTTCGGCCGTCCAATTGCAGACGCTGGATGGCGTTGTTCAGCATCGACTCGTTGATTTGGAAACTCGCCAGGCTGTTGTCCGGCGCCTGGGGACGCGGCGTGAAACTGCCCAATTGATCTTCCCCCCCCACCCGCAACCGCATGGTCATCCGCTGCTGGGTGGTCTGGGCTTCGATCATTGTCGGTTCCAGCGACAGGTTCGCCAGAGGCCCGAACACCTTGCGATTCAGATTATTGACCAACTCCGCCAACCGATCGCGGGCTTCGCTGTCGATGCGCTTCCGCGCTTTATCCGCCACTTTGTTGCGTGCCTCCTGGTTGGCTTGCGGCCGGACCATCTCGTGCTGCTGCCGCGCAATGCTTCGGGCCACAAAGCCGAGAAGCGGAATTCCGTCGTAGTCCGTGGCCACGTCGCGCAATCGCGTCTGGTGCCGGACGTTAACCTCGGAGGGCATGAGCTTGATCCCTTTCTGGTCGATTTCAAACGGCTTGCGCGCGGCGTAAAGCGAATCGCTGTCGTTGAAAAACGTCGCCGGTCCGCTCGTCGACGAGGTCATCGCCGCCACCTCGCCGGTCACCTCCAATGCCATGCGCACGCGAGTCGGATCCGGAATCAGCCGCAACGCCACGTCGCTCGAGGTCATGCTTTGCCCACGCACCGGATAGCCCATCACCGTGTCCCTAATGGGCGCAATTTCCATGTTCTGTTGAGGAACCAGACGATTGAGCAGATCCTCGGTGAGCGACGTACGTATATTTGCGTTGCGATAGTGCGTTTCCACGCTCTGGGCAAGTTCGTGCCGCTGGGGATCGGACGATTGGGCCAGACTACGCAGATCGTCGGCCAAGCTCTGCGCGTCGCTGGGCAGCCGAGTTTGCTCATAACGTTCGATGTCGCGCAATACGTCGGCGGAGGTAAGCGGATCGGCCGCCCAACACCGTAATTCAGCACAAAACCTGGCCATCGGCTCGCTGGCGATAAACTGCCGTTGCCGAGTGGACATGGGCGTCTCGGTCAAACGCGCTAACACCTGCCGGGTGATTTTTCGTTGTTGCTCGGTTTCGCTCTCGCTTGCGGACTGCTGCGTCGGCAATTCTTTCAAGGCGTCCAGCAGCAGATATTTCCGCCATTGCCGCCCTTCGGCCGACGTCTTCATGAGATCGTCCATTTCAGCCAGGCACATCGATAAACGCCGGGAATCGACCTTGGGCTTATCCGCTTCCACCAACGCCGATGCGCCCAAGCGCTGGACCTCACGCCATACCTCTAGTCTGCGTTCGATGGCGTAGGAGGCTTGACGCAGTTTTCGCGCCAGCGGCCAATCCGAACTGGAATCGGCTATGGGGAACGCTTCCATGCGCAAATCGGCCAGGCGGTCCAGGATGGCGCCGGCCTGCTCCGAATTGCCTGTAATAGCCGGTCCTAATTCATGCACCAGTTGGGCGATATTGCCGGCCCAGTCGGACGATTCTTTTGCTTTGCCAAGTTCTTCCAATAAAGATAAAAGCGACGTCGGCTCGGTCCAGGACGCGGATTCTTTCCCCGCGGAATGAGATCGGTCCAAGTCGGACGGCGCCGGCGGCTTAAGCGGATCCAAACCGGTATTGGGATAATGAATGTCAAGCGGTCCTGACTTAACGGCTTCCGCGGGCATATTCGCGGCCTTTGGCAAGTGAGCCACCAACGTCGGCGCTTCTTTTACCGAGGGCGTTTGTATACCCGTTGCCGGCGATTGCTCCGGCGTGAATTGCGGCAAAGACGAAGGATCCGATATAGGGGAAGCAGTTTCGACAACTTCTTCCTGTGACGCTTTTTTGTTTTCCGATGGCGACGTTTCGGAGGTGGATGGGGTAGAAGACTTAGACGATACCGAATCAGTTGCTTCCTCATCGAGAATGGAAGATTCCGAAACCTCACTTAGTATTGCCGCCGAAGGCTCTGCTTGTATTGCCGCCGAAGGCTCCGGCCTATCTGCTGTAACTGCCTTGGAAAGGTAATCAAAATCCGACGGGAATAAGTTGCTTTCTTCGCTTGGAGGGAAAACATCGACCGGGTAACTTGCGGCGCTATTATTTTGGACAAGGTCCATTCCCTGTTGCAAGGTATCTGCCTGTGCATGGGTTTTTTGCCCCCGAACACTGGGCAAAATAGCATAAGTCGCAAGCAAACCGGCTAAAATGGCAAAATAAGGCCAACGGGAAACGCATAATTGCTGGTCCATTACTCCTCACTCCGATCTAGTACAACCCGGAATTTCATAAAATCCGGTATCAATAAGATCGGATATATATAAGGAGTGAATCCACCTGTAAAAAATAGAACTAATTTAACCAGTAACGGTTAGGATAAATGGCAAATTGCGGGAATATGTATGGGCGGTTATCGGTTTTCAGTAATCAGTTTTCAGTTAAACGCACAAAATACGGAATAAAGTGGCAAATTGTGTAAGTTGTTGTGATTGTTCAATTTACAATTTAAAATTTGCAATTTGCAATTTGCATTAAAAATTATGCTCGCAAAATACGCTCAAACATCAACACAAAGACTCTACCCCATATGCGTATCTTGTGATATTGGGATAGATGCGCAAAATATTCACCCGGCCATTATTGTATCTTCGTGTTCGTAACCGGGCGCACAACAGCACAGGAATTTTAGTAAGACTGTATCCGTATTAGTAATCTGGTGCAGCGATCCGGGGGGAATGGCAATGGCATCGCCCGGACCGACAGATCGGGTTTCTTTATCGACTTGCATGGATCCCCGGCCTTCCAGGATGTAATACATTTCTTCGGTTCTCACGTGCCGATGCGGCGTTGTGGACCCGCCCGGTGGAAGCCGCGCCTCGGCCAACGTCTGATTGCGAATCGCGGAGTTGCGATGTGCCAGCAGTTCGCGGATTTCAGACCCGTCCTTGGTGATAAAGGCTGGCACCCTTTCAATATTTCTCACATCCATACAATTACCTCTCCCTTATTACCTAATCCCTAATCTCTAATCCCTAATCTCTATCTCCTATTTACGATACACGCCGATTGCCGCGGGCCGATAGGTTCGGACGTCCCAGGCTTTCGGATCGCTCAGCAAGCCAAAATCGAAGTGCTCGTCGGCTTCGACCACAAAAATACTTTTCACCGGCGCCGCTTGAATCAGCCAGCCCAGCAGTTCCAGCATCTCGCCGATGCGGGAAACGTAAAAATCGTACGGAGGCGAGCAGAAAACCAGCCAACAGTCGGTTCCCAAGTCGGGACGGCGTTTGATCCACATAAAAACATTTCCGCGCACGATCTCGGTCCGCGATTCAACCCCCAAGGCCAAGACATTTTGCCGGATGATATCTGCCGTGGGATTGTGTTGTTCGATAAGCGTTACCCTGGCCGCGCCGCGGCTAATGGCTTCCAGGCCTAAGGCGCCGGTGCCGGCAAAAAGGTCGATTGCATGAGTGCCGGCGATTTCGCCGCCGATGAGGTTGAACACCGTTTCGCGGAGCCGGTCTTTCATGGGCCGGGTTCGTCGCTGCCCGCTATACAGCAGTTTGCGCCCCCGAAACACTCCGCCGATGATTCGCAAGCCCATCGGCTCCAACGGCGGCCTGCCTGTTTTATTTCGCTTTTGACCGCTGCTTCGCCGATCCGATTTGCGGTTCCGTTTGCTCATTATTTTGAAGTCCCAAACCACATAAATCACCCATCAAACCGCTTGCGGTTTCGCAATGCACAATAAAATTGCCCGGCCTTTCTCGGAGGCGTTAAATATGATACTCTATATTTTGGGCAACTAAAAGGTTCCCAATTCAAGGATATACCCATGTACAAGAGCCAAATCGTGGTATTTGCATTTATTTTTTTTGCAATTATGAATGTCCGTATTTCGGCGAAGGACGCCCCGGCTGCGCCTCGCCCAGGTCCAGCTAACGCGGAATTTCAAAGGGTTTTTGGGGAGTGGAAAACACTCGATGGCCAGCTTGGCGCATTGCGGGCGAAATATCGCACGGCTCAAAAAGAAGAACGCCCGGATCTTGAAAAACAATGGAACGAATTGCTTGAAAAAGGCAAGGTACTGCGACCCCAATTCTTCCGGGCCGCCGAAAAAGCCTTTGCCGAGGCCCCCAACGCCGACAAACAAATTACCGATTTGTTGCTGGGCATATTCGCCGACGGGGTGGCCTGGGATGATTTTGAAAATACCGCCCGAATCGGCAAACTCCTGATGGATAATCATTGCGGCACTCCGAGAATCGCCAGCGATGCCGGCATCGCGGCCGTCTGCGTGGGAGATTTCGATTCCGCAGAAAAATATCTCGGCATGGCCAATAAGGACAATTATTACCGATTAAAACAACCCACTGACGAAATGGCCGATCAGGGGAAGCTTTTCTTGTCGAATCTGGAAAAATTAAAGAAGTCTTGGGACAAAGAACAGCGGATTCGCCGGGTCGAAGACATGGCCGACGATTTGCCCCGCGTTTTGATCAAAACCAATAAGGGCGATATTGAAGTCGAACTTTTCGAAAACGAGGCCCCCAACACCGTGGCTAATTTCATCACCCTGGTGGAAAAGGGATTTTACAACGGCCTCAGCTTTCATCGCGTCCTGCCGGGCTTTATGGCCCAAGGCGGCGGGGATCCGAAAGGCAACGGCGACTGGGGACCGGGCTACACCATCCCCGATGAATGTACCCAGCCCAATCACCGCTTGCACTTCCGCGGCAGCTTGAGCATGGCCAAGGAAACCCGCCCCGACACCGGCGGCTCGCAATTTTTCATCACCTTCGTGCCCACCAGCCATCTCGACGGCATACACACTGTTTTTGGCCGGGTGATAAAAGGCATCGAC
>JBEKIK010000178.1:0-5035 GCA_050011795.1 Thermoguttaceae bacterium
GAATGGCCCGGTTCCTGCCCTGGCATCCCGGCAAACTCGGCGCATGGACACGCGGACGCGAACTGCCCCAAGCCACCGGCCCGGCCTTCCGCACCTGGTGGAGAAAAAATAAGAAATAACCATAAAGCCGCGACGGGCACCAACCAAAGGTTGGTCGGTCGCGAATGAATTT
Organism: Thermoguttaceae bacterium; assembly: GCA_050011795.1. Lineage (GTDB taxonomy): Bacteria > Planctomycetota > Planctomycetia > Pirellulales > Thermoguttaceae > JBEKIK01. The sequence goes on from JBEKIK010000178.1 coordinate 173, forward strand.
GTTTAGCCCCGGCACTTGTGCCAGGAGAAACAATGACCATTATGTCCACATCCAGCCGAGACGCCATTTTGCATCGTATTCGTACGGAACTATCCAAAGGCCCGCCGATCCAGGCCCCACCCGTCCCCGAGGTCTGGCCGCGGCAAAACGCCGACTCCGCCGTGCTGGCCGATCAATTCCAAAGCGAACTTAAAGCCGTTCACGGCGAAGTGATACGCTCCGCTACGATGAATGAGGCCCAAAAGCAATTGGCCGAGTTGGTCAAAGGGGCCGGGTGGACCTCGATCGGTGTAATGTACCGTCCCATCTGCAGCGATGTCGTGATAGGACTCGATCCCAAAAGCATCCAATGGCCCAAGCCGAATTGGGCGCCGGATGAAATGGCCGAACTTTCGGCGAGTATTGTGGCTGCGGATATCTTGTTGGCCGACACCGGCTCATCGCTCATCGCCTGTCCCACGGCCGAGGATCGTCTGCTCTGTTACCTGCCGCCGGAGTGCGTGATTATCGCCCGGGTCGATCAACTGTCCGAGCACCTGCCCGCGGCCTGGCCGATCGTCGCCCGGCGCGTGGCCGAACGGGACTTAAGCGGCGAGTTCGTCATAGTCACCGGCCCCAGCCGCACATCGGACATCGAAAAAACCCTGATCCTCGGCGTCCACGGCCCCAAGCACCTGGTTGTGCTGCTGGTGGGATGAGTTAGGCTGTAGGCCGGAGGCTATAGGCGGGAGGCTGGAGGGATGAAAGCGGGATATGGATTGATCATTTTGAGCCAATACCGCGAAACCGCAAGCGGTTTTATTTATCCCTCAACCTTCATCCTTCATCCTTTTCCCCCTCCGGCCTAACGCCTACAGCCTGAATGTGATATGCCGGTTCCAATGCTCGTCGTCGGCGTCGGGAAAGTCGGTGCGGACGTGTGCCCCGCGGCTTTCCTGGCGTTGCAGGGCGGCTTCGATCATCAGCCGCGCCAGGCAGAGCATGTTTTGCAATTCCCAGCCGCCGGGATCGGAAAACTGCCGCGACAGGACGTAACGACACCAGTGGTTGATGCTCTCGGTGGCGTCGGTCAGGCCTTCGGCGTCGCGGCGCACGCCCACGTCGCGCCACATCAGGCTTTTTAGCGAGTTGCGGATGTCGGCCAGGTTCAAAGGCTCGGTCACGGGCTCGATTGGCGGATTTTCGACCACCAGCGCCCGGAAAGTGTCGTGCATCGTGGCGGCGGCCCGCGAGGCCCCTTCGCCGGCCGATGCGCCGTAGACCATGGCCTCCACCAGGCTGTTCGAGGCCAGCCGATTCGCCCCGTGCAGGCCAGTCGAGGTCGCCTCGCCCGCCGCCCAAAGCCCGGCGAGCGTGGTGCGGCCTTGCAGATCGACCGAAATTCCACCCATCATGTAATGCGCCCCGGGCCGAACCGGAATGCGGTCGCGGGTGATGTCCAAATCGAATTCGGCGCACACGGCGGCTATGCTCGGGAAGCGGGCGCGGACCCAGGCCGCCTCAAGATGCGTCAGGTCCAGATAAACGTGCGGATGCCTGGTCTTTTCCATCTGGCAAACTATGGCCAGGCTCACAACGTCGCGGGGTGCGAGTTCGCCGCGCGGATCATAGTCGGTCATGAAGCGGCGGCCGTGGCGATCGACCAGCCAGGCCCCGGCCCCGCGCGTAGCCTCGGAGATCAGATGCCGGCTGCCCCCGGCGATGTACAGCACCGTGGGATGGAACTGCATGAACTCCATGTCGCGCAATTCCGCTCCTGCGCGATAGGCCATGGCCATGCCGTCGCCTGTGGCCACCTCGGGATTGGTGGTTTCGCGATATACCTGGCCCGCCCCGCCGCTGGCCAGGATTGTCTGCTTCGCCCAGACCATGGTTTTGCCGTGCCGGCTGTTCCAGACCAGCGCCCCGCGGCACGCGCCCTCGCAGGTGAGCAAATCTATCGTGAAAGTATTTTCCCAGACATGGACGTTGGGCAATTCCCGGGCCCGGTCGATCACGACTCGCATAATTTCCTTGCCCGTGGCGTCGCCCAGGGCGTGAGCAATGCGGTCATGACTGTGTCCGCCTTCGCGCGCCAATGATAGGCGGTCGCCGACGTGGTCGAATTGCACGCCCCACTCGATCAACTCCTGGATCCGCTGCGGCGATTGGCGAACCACGTGCTCGACCACCCGCCGATCGCACAGCGACCCGCCGGCCACAAGCGTGTCACGAACGTGGACCTCGAAGCGGTCCGCAGGGTCCAAGACTCCGGCAATGCCGCCCTGGGCCACGCTGCTGTTGGATTGCCCGACGCCGTCCTTGGTAATAATCACCACCGATAGATCAGGGTCGATGCTCAACGCCGCGCGCATTCCCGCCAATCCGCTGCCGATAACCAGCACGTCGGTAAAAAAGTGCGGCACGCTTTTTGGGTGAAAGGGAACTAGATAGCGAATGGTCATTGTAGTGGTTAGTGTATGTCGCGAATGTTTATTGACAATCAGGTAATAAATGTCGCTTTTCCCCATCAGAGCCGGGCCGTGTCGGCCCGGAATTACCAGGGCGACACGCCCCGGCTCTGACTTTTCATGCGACATTCTTTTCCTGAGTATCAATAAATATGAATCCCAGACGTCGGTGACCTTTATTTCATGTTCTCCCGCGTCCACTCGATGATCCGGGTCTGGGTCGATTCGGTGAGGCGATTGTAGTCCCAGGGTTCATCTAGCCGAAGTTTGTCGGCTGCACCATATAGCGAATAAACCTTGCGGGCGTTATCGACGGCCGCGTGAACGTCGGCGGGCATGGCATCGCGGTCCAACTGCGGTTGGAGCACGAAAACCGGGCGTGGTGCTATCGCGCCGATCAGCTCGTGGTAGTCGTACGGGATACGGGATTCCTCGCCGATAAAGAAACCCAGGCGGGGCAACAGCCCGTGCACGTGACTATAGCGTGCAATGCCGCCGGCGCCGCGATCGGCAATATCCAGTCGCATGGGCGTAAATCCGCAGATGCTTACCACGCCCTTCACACGCGGGTCGAGTGCGGCCGTGTAGATTCCCACCGTCCCGCCCAGCGAATACCCGAATAGATAGATTTTTTGGGGATCGATTTTTGGGTTATCCGCCAACACGTCGATGGCCGCGCGGGTGTCCTCAACCATGCGGCCCATCTGCGACCAATGCGGGTAACGGTCGTAAAAATGCCCGGACTCGGCTATCCGGGAGCCAAATCCAACCTGATCAAAGGCGAATACGGCGTATCCGGCTTTGACCAGTGCAAGGATGGGACTCAAGTCCTTCCGATAACTCCACTCGTAGCCCATCGCATGGCCGTACCCGTGGAGCCAGATCACCGTGGGCAGGCGTGCGTCGGGCTTGGCGTCGGCCGGATAGTATAGGTCGCCGGTAACGTTGTATCCGAAGCGGATTCCAAGCTGATACGCGGCCAACTCCCGCTCGGGCTTGCGCCAGCCATAGGACGCCCCGAATTGCATGGCGGTCAATGCGAGATTGGGCGCGGTCTGCTGCGGGTTCGTGGCGGGCGTCGCGGTTGCGGACCCTATGCCGCCCGGGCGCGCGGCCGCTTGACGGCTTTCTAATACATTCTTCAAGCCGGTAATCAAGGGCGGTTGGTCGCCGAGCATCCACCGGACGGATTTTTGAATCTCGGAGAGCTTCTTTTCCCAATCGGCAGTTGAAGAAATTGTCTTGCCCGCATTATCCGTCAAGATGTCGTCCATTGAGCGCTTCGGATAACTAGCAACATCAATTTTTTCTTGGCTCTCGGCTAGCCAGCGGTCGAAATCGTATCCATAAAGCTGCTCGGATCGCCAGACGCGCTTGGACCGGCCGAACTGGATGTCGAACCAATCCAAATAGGTCTCGATGTCGTTGGGCGTAGTGCCGTGAAACCCCGGCCGTTGATGCAATGCCAATCGCTCGGGATGCCCCAGCAGGCGGTACACTTTAAGGGCCGAAAGATAAGATTGTTCGTCCGACCAGGGATCGGAGACTGCGTCGTTTAAGCCGAAGGAAATCAGGCACGCCCGCGGGGCAACCAAGGCCACCAACAGGTTGCCGTCAACGGGCAGCCGATCCTCGCGCCCGGCAAAGAACCGCAAGCGCGGGTGGAACCAGGTTGGAAACGAGCGGGTGGTGGTTTCGATGCCTTCGCCCATCCCGCGTTCGCCGGCCAGGCGATAAGGCAGAGTGCCGCCCACGCCGGTGCTGGCCGCGATGACCGCCGTTATGCGTTCGTCCAATCCGGCCTCGATCAGCACCTGCTTTCCGTCGCGCGAAAATCCGATAAGGCCGACGTGCTGCATGTCGGCTTCCTTGAGGGTTTCCAGATAATCGAGCGACATTGTTCCGGCCCAGGCCCGGCGCGGGAGCAGGGCAAAGTCGTATTTCGGATAAAGCGCGGCCAGGGCGCCAGCATCGTCTTGGCCGTCGCTGCCGGCGTAAATGGCGCACAGATACTTTCGCCGCAGGGCCTGCTGTACCCAAGGCCTACTCCAAGTCGGACCCATAAACACCGGGAACGGTCCTTGGCCGTCGGGGATGAACAGTTCCACGCGCATTGTTCCCCAGGTCTCGGGGCCGAATTCCAGGCGGACGTGCCGGATCCGATATCCCGAGCCGGGCGTTTCATCAATTTGCACAACTCGTTCGAGCTTCGGATGCGGCGGAAACGTGCCCAAGGCATACTGCTCGAACAGTTTGTGGATTTCCTCCCTGCGGTCCTTCCACTGCTCAGTGGTGCGCACAGGCCGGCCGTCCAAAAACCGCAATGGATCGGGCAGGTAATTCATCCGCGGCAGGGCGTCGAAGTCCGGCGGCAGTTCGTCGCCGGCCGAAACCCATTGCCGAAAGGTCGGCG
>JBEKIK010000179.1:0-5034 GCA_050011795.1 Thermoguttaceae bacterium
ATCCGCGGAAAATCTCAAAAACCGTGCCGAACGCCTAGCCCCGCAAATGGCGGCGCTGAAGACCCTGGTCAGTTCGGCCGAGGCAATATCCGACGTTACCTATCTCGGCGGCGGCTCGATCCCAACCCAACAGTTGCCGACCTGGTGCGTGGCGCTTAGACCGGTTTCATGGCCGGTCGACCGATTGGCCGCGGCTTTGCGGACCGGCGCGCCTGCCGTTGTCGGGCGCGTGCGCGAAGACCGCCTGCTTTTGGATCTGCGCAGCGTCTTTCCCCGCCAAGATGCAGAAATGCTCTCGGCCTTGGAAGCCTTGAGCAAACCGTGACGGACCGCATAATTCTTTCCGTATCATTATAAGGACTTAATTATGTGCCTTATCCAATGTAAACGGCACACTCCGTGTGCCGGCCCCGCACACGGAGTGTGCGGGCTACTATTCGGCCGCTTGGCGAAAATAAAAAACGTACTACTGCCTCAGCCAACCTGCCTTCACACGTTGGGTGCCATGGCCACGCTTGCGTGGCCATGTCGTGCACCAGACACATGCTCACACGAGCGTGAGCATGGCACCCGTCAATTCAGGTCGATTGAGGCACTACTGGTAGCGTCGATTGTATTATTATGTTGTCTTTTGCATCCGGCCGCCGCCCAGGATACGCCCCCTCCCCCGCAACTCCACCCCTGGGGCCAGTTCGAACCCGGGGCCTGGAAGCTGGTCCGGGTGGTTACCGAGAACTTCAACGAACAAGGCGCTGTAACCGGAACCAGCACCAGCGACTGTAAAACGACCCTGCTTGACACCGATGACGACGGCGTCACTCTGGAGATGAGGGTTGGCGTGGAAGTGGCCGGAAAGCGATTCGACGGCGAACCGCAAACCATCAAACAGAATTATTACGGCGAACAACAATCCACGGCCTTGAAACTCAAAGAGCCTGCCGCGGGCCAAGTGACCATCGAAGATCGGAAAATTCCCTGCCAGGTCCGAAAAATCGAATTGTCCAATGCAAACGAAAAAACAGTCGCCACAATTTATTATTCCCCCACGGTGCCGCCGTACGTCTTAAAACGGGAAAGCGTGACCACCGACTTGGAAGGTAAAAACATCATAAGCGAAACCAACGTTTCGGTGCAGGCCTTGGAAATGCCCTGCAAAATATCAGGCGTCCTGCGCAGCGCGGCATACGTGAAAACCGTGCAAAAAACTCCCAAGGGCACAATTTGCTCGCTGGCCGCCGTTTGTCCTGAAATACCCGGCGGCATCGTCAGCAACAGTTCCAAGGAACTTGACGCGACCGGCCGATTGGTCCGCCGAAGCACTTTGGAGCTCGTCGATTTCAACGCCAAACCCGAAAAAGACCGCACTGGCATCTTCGGCCGTAAGCGCCCGCCCAGAAACCGGGGAAATTAATGTCAATGCACAGGAAAAGAACCGCGTCCCCTTTTTTTCCTTTTTCTCCCCCTCCCAGAACAATTCTTGTCGCCTCCCGATGATTTGTTAAGGTGCAAAAAATGATCACTGCCGTTCGAGTCGTTTGTTTCACGGTACTGTTATTGGTGTTTTCCTTTCGCGCTACGGCGGAGGATTTTACCGATGCCATCCATGCGTTCCTGCAACATCGCATTGAGGTTGAAAAACGGGACGTCGGCATCGTGATCGGCATTGTGGACGAACACGGCAGCAGCATTGTCAGTTGCGGAAAATTGGATAACGGCACCGACCAGGAAGTCAATGGCGACACCCTGTTCGAGATCGGTTCCATCACGAAGACATTTACCGGGTTGTTGCTCGAAGACATGGTTGAGCGCGGTGAGATGAAGCTGGATGATCCCGTGGCAAAGTATTTGCCCAAGTCGGTCAAGATGCCGACCCGCAACGGCAAGGAAATCACCTTGCTCCAACTGGCCACGCATACCTCCGGGCTTCCAGACGGCCCTGACAACCTTGACCCCAAACGTGCGGATAATCCCTATACTGATTATACCGTCGAGAAGATGTATGCCTTCGTGTCCGGCTACAAATTGACCAGTGACCCGGGAACGAAGTATGAATACTCCACCGTGGGAATGGCATTGCTTGGTCAGGCCATCGCGCTGAAAGCCGGGACGAACTACGAATCGCTGGTGGTGGATCGGATTTGCCGGCCACTGAAGATGGACAGCACGCGAATCACGCTGACGCCCGAACTGAAATCCCGGTTTACACAGGGACACCATTACTACGGATACGCGGTATCGCATATGGATTATGGAGCTCTGATGGGCGGTGCCGCGCTGCGCTCGACGGCCAATGACCTGCTCAAATATATTTCGGCCAACCTCGGCCTGAAGCCGTCCGGTCTGACACCGCTCATGGAAAAAACACACGTTGCTCACTTTCATGCATATCTGAATGCGGACACCGGTCTGGATACGGACATTGGGTTGGCTTGGATGATCACGCGCGACTTGCAGGGGACAAAAATCGTCCAGCATGGCGGACTCACGAGGGGTTTCATCACGTTCCCCGGTTTCGACGTGACTCGGCGTCGCGGTGTGGTGGTCTTGTCTAATTCTCAGGATTTCGACGTTCCCGCCATCGGCATGCTTTTACTCGAAAGCCAGTGGCAGTCTGACCGTCGGCCAACGGAGGCCAAAATCAGCAGCCAAGTTTATGGTTCGTATGTGGGGCAATACCAGCTTTCGCCCGATTTTGCGCTGGGAATGCTCACAATGCAGCGATTTCTCCTGGGCGCGCCCAAAGCGGCCATTTATATCCCGGCGGCCTTCTGCCTCGCGGTGCTAATGGTCCTCCTCTGGCGCGCTGCCAGTTTCCGCAAACGATTGCTAATCCTGGGCGGCGCGGCCCTGGTCAGTGGTCTTTTGGCGGCTCTCATTACGCTGGTGTTGAGTCACAACGTTTGCGCGCTTCTCCATCCCGGCATAGGTATTCGCCGTGAAGGGAATCGGATCTTTGCCCAATACACATTAAAGATTGACCGCCGATCATCGCCGATCACTTCTAAATTGTTTCCGACTGTCACGGGTGAATTATTTCCGAATATCACGGTTGAATTCTTGCCGGAATCGGAAACCCGCTTTTTTAACCGGCTGACCGGCACACCCGTGACCTTTTTCCAGGATGCTCGAGGCAAGACGACCCGTTTAACCGCGCACCTCTTCGGCAGTGAGTTTTCTTTTGGGAAAATCTCCGATGAGCCGCCAGAAGCCCCCGAACCACTCAAACTGTGCGTTGCCATCAAGCTGGACAAGAAACTTCTTGATGCCTGTGTCGGCCAGTACGAATTTGCGCCGGACGTCGCGTATCCCACTGGAATAAAACTGACGATCTGGCAAGAAGGAGATCAGTTGATCGGACAAGCCTGGGGTGAGAATTTCATGCGAGGTGCATTCGATATTTATCCCGAATCGGAAACGAATTATTTCCTCAAGATCAACGGTGATCAATTGACCTTCATCAAGAATGATAAAGGAGAAGTGACGGCTGTAATCCACCATTCATCTCAAGCGGGGGTTCCGGATTGCGAGGGAAAGAAATTAAAAAACTGATCTGAATGATTTTGGCCGCCGGTAAGCGCGTAAATAAATCTTTCAGATTTATGAAGAATTCATGCCGCCATAATTTCAGGGGAAAAAAGGGGGCGCAGTTTTTTTTCTCTCTCTCTGTGAATTGCGGGCACTTCATTGCCCGCTTATGAGCATATCGACACAAGGATCAAAAGGAGGTACAAAAGACACGTCAGGGCGCTGATCGCCAGGCCGATGATTGCGTATACCTTCAACTTGTCCAAGACGACCGCCACGATATTGGTCACCAGGGCCAGCGGAGGCAGTATAAGTACGAGCATTTCTCCAAGAAATGCAATGGGAGACCGTCATCCCGGGCGGAGAACGAACATCATCGCAAATGCAATCCAGGGCAGTATGGAAAGTCCCAGCCCGATTTTTCCAATCGTCGCCCTTTTCTCGTTTTGCATCGGCATGGCACCCTCACCACATACGTGGGTAAAGCAAGCGGACTGTTAACCTCTGAGATTATAGCAAAAGACCGGGAAACCTACAATTGATTTATCCTGAATCCCGTATATTATTTCAGAAGATAATTGAGGGGGTCCTGAAATGCCATGTGGTAAAAAACCCTGTTGGAGTGAGAGTTGTACTGTCGCCCCTCGATCAGTCGAGCATAGGTGCGGCAGTACAACTGCCGCACCAACGGGATAAGCAATTTCAGGACACCCTCAGATAATTAACAAGGAGCGGAGAATGAAAATTCTTAAAACTTTTTTGATCAGCCGCGCACCCGCGGCAACGATTCTTATTCGACTGGTCGTGGGCTCGGTGTTTCTATCCGAGGGCATCCAGAAGTTTCTATTTCCCGACGCCCTTGGAGTAGGGCGTTTCGTAAAAATCGGAATCCCGTATCCCGATATCATGGCCCCGTTCGTCGGGGTGTTTGAGATCGGATGCGGGAGCCTCATTATTCTTGGATTGCTTACAAGATTGGCGGCGATACCCATGATCATCAACATGACTGTCGCCATTGCGTCCACCAAAATTCCGATGCTGTTGGGACAGGGTTATTGGATGTTTAATCTTCCCAAATTGAACCAATATGGATTTTGGAGCATGGCCCATGAAGCCCGGGTCGATTTTGCAATGCTCCTGTGCGCGATCTTCCTTCTGATCGTCGGGGCTGGATCGATATCGCTCGACGCCCTGTTTTTCCGCTTTAGCGACGATCCGCATGTATGAACAATTCCCAACTTTCCTTTCAGGAGCCGCAAGCCGCCGGAAAGACCAGCCTCAAAGAGTTGGCGCTCGTTTTTCTGCGATTGGGAACGACGGCCTTTGGCGGGCCGGCCGCGCATATTGCCATCATGGAGGATGAGTTCGTCCGCCGCCGCCGCTGGATTACCCGGGAAAAATTCTTAGACCTGCTGGGCGTGGTCAATTTGATCCCCGGACCGAATTCCACCGAAATGGCCATTCATATCGGGTATTTACGCGCTGGCTGGCGGGGACTGGCGGTTGCCG
>JBEKIK010000180.1:0-5027 GCA_050011795.1 Thermoguttaceae bacterium
GGCACGTCGCTTATTGATGTCGAATCGGGCACTGCTGTTTTGACGACCGTGAGTGTGAGCAAGAGCGATTTGGACATTTACACTGCCGCGTCGGCCACTTTCGAGGCGGCTGATGGTACGCACGTGGTCGGCGATATTACCGGCAGCGGAACCACCCGGGTCGATAGCGGCGCAAGCCTCACCGCAGCGTCGATCAGCCAAGGTACTTTAACCATCGGCAGCGGCACGACATTTGCCATCCAAGCCATTCCCGGCGGGCCACTGAGCGACACAATCACCGCCGTCCCCGAACCCTCGACTCTCGCTCTCCTCGCCGCCGCCTTCCTTATGCTGGCGTATTCCCGAGAACGAAAATGGGGAAAGTAATTGTATTGATGATATGATTACGCTTATGCCAGTGCATACACCTCGCCCATGCTCACTCAAGCGTGAGCATGGCACCCGGTAATCAAAAAGTACAATGTGTCTGGTTATCGGTTTTCAGTAATCAGTTTTCAGTAAAACGTCCGAAGTACGTATTAAAGCGAAAAATCGCGCAAGTGCTTATGGTTGTTCAATTTGCAATTTGCAATTTGCAATTTCTCAATTTGCAATACTCCCTTAATTATTTACGTCCTGTAAAATCAACAACCCCCACTTAGGTGTCATATCGAGTGGTGCCATAGCCTATAGAAAATGATACAATAATGTATATGGATCTACCCGGGGTTGGCACGATCGAGAACGGATTACAGCCCTTTTCCATGATACCTAAGCTTGCACGATGGGGATTTGCCCGTGGATGCCGGATATCGACTTTTGGCGGCCAAGTATGTTCGCAAACAGGCCAAGCAGCTCCGCGCCCAGTTCGACGGCATTTGCGCGGCCGAGGATATTGAATTCGTGCACCGTGCCCGGGTGGCGTCGCGGCGTCTGAGGGCGGCCATGCGGATATTCGGCAAGTGCTTCAAACGCAAGCAGGCCAAGCGCTGGAAAAAGGCCATTCGCCGCATCCGCTCGGGATTGGGCGAAGCCCGCGATAAAGACGTGCAGATAGAACTGCTCCGCGGAATACTGGATTCGCTTGCCGATAAAACCTGTTTTGCCGGCATATCACGGCTGTTAGTCCAATGGGAATATCAACGCGAACGCCTGCAAAGCAACGTAATCAGGGCGGTCAAGCGGCTGCAACGCAACGGCGCTTTTAAAGATTTGGAAAACTCGGCAAAACGCCTGGTTTTAAAATCCAAGACGCACGAAGTCCAAGTGCAAAACCCCGAGAGCTTCGCCCAGGCCCGAGAGGAGATTCTCGGACGGTTGAACCGGTTGCTGGCGCTGCAAGATTGTCTTGGCCGGATGGACGATCAGCAGAGTCATCATGCCATGCGTATTGCCGCCAAGCGTTTGCGTTATACCTTGGAGATCCTTCGTTTCATCTATGCGGGCGCATTGGACGCCACCTTGGAGGCGATTAAACAAGTACAGACCCTATTGGGCGAAGTTCACGATTGCGACGTGTGGCAGCAAGAACTCGATCTTTTCGGCAAGGAAGAGTGCGATCGAATCAAGTCATACTACGGACATACGGGGCCGTTTGCCCGATTGAACGCGGGCATCGAGTATTTGCGGCAAGATCGTCTCCGGCGCCGTCAACAATGCTTCCAGGATCTCGTGCGGCTGTGGGATGAATTAAAAGATCGTAAGGTCTGGGAAAACCTGATCGGCGTCATCCAATCGGAGGGCCAACCGCCCAAGGTCCCGGAACCCAGTGTCGAGCCCGATATTCCTTGAGAAAGGATTCAGTGGACGGTGGGCAGTGGACAGTGGGCAGGGTTCAGGGTTCGGAAAGGAAGTGAGAATCAAATACTGAACTCAGAACTCTGAACTCAGAACTTAGAAGTTCAATCCCGAACACCAATCTCGAACGCCAACTCCAAATCCCGAACCCGAAATTCTGAACCCTGAACCCCAATCCCGAACCCTGGACTCCTTGGTTCCAGCCCAAGACCGTGTCAAAATGCTATATTTACTAAATGGATCGTCCGGGCGTTAATATTGTAGTGGGTCTAATGCAATCCAACGAGCAAAAGCCAAGTGCCAAGACTGCCAAGACCGTGGCCGCCATCGACATTGGGGCCAATTCCCTGCGCATGGTCATCGCCGAAGTCCTAAGCGACGGACGGATCGAGGTATTGGAACGTTTGCAAAGGGCGGTCCGCTTGGGGCAAGACACCTTCCGCCGTGGCAGGCTGGGCGGCGAAAGCATGCGCTCGGCCCTGCTCGTATTGCGCGATTATCGGCAGTTGCTCGATCTTTACAAAGTCGAGAAAATCCGCGCCGTGGCCACCAGCGCGGTCCGCGAGGCCAGCAATTGCGACACCTTTCTGGACCGCATCTTCATGGCCACGCGCCTGCATGTGGAAGTGATCGACACCTCCGAGGAAAGCCGATTGACGGTCTCCGCCGTGCGCAAGGCCGTGGAACATGCCCTGGGCATGGATCAAGAGAAAACCTTGATCGTCGACGTGGGCGGAGGCAGCACGCTCTTGTCGATCCTCCAAAGCGGCGAGATTGCCACCTCGCAAAGCCTGCGATTGGGCTCCATTCGCCTGCAAGAGATGTTTTCCACCAGCGAGGAATCGCCGCATCGCTCGGCCGACCTGTTGCGCCAGCACATCTCCAATGCCCTTTCGACCCTGCAAAATTCCCTGCCCTTAAGCGAAATCAAGTCATACGTGGCCGTGGGCGGCGACGTCCGTTTCACGGCCCGCGAAATCGGCAAACCCACCGAATCGGCCGATCTGGTGATTGTGGACCGGATAGATTTCGACGAATTTGTCCGGCTCTGCGAACGCCACACGCCCGACGATCTGTCGAAACGGCACGGCATCACCTTTGCCGAGGCCGAGACCCTTAACCCGGCGCTTCTGGTTTACCAAGCCTTGCTGCACAAGACCGGCGCCGGGCGGATGATCGTTTCGCACATGTCCATGCGCGACGGCCTGTTGTTGGAATTGGCTCGGGAGGTAACCGGCCAGGAAGACGAGGCCTTGCTGGCGGGCGTGATCCATTCGGCCACAGCCATCGCCGAAAAATACCACGTCGATCTGAACCATGCCCGAAGCGTGGCCGAGACGGCCGTGCGCCTGTTCGATTTTCTCCAGGCCGATCACGGATTGGTCACACGATATCGCTTGCTGTTGCGCGTGGCCGGGCTGTTGCACGAGGTCGGCGGATTTGTCTCCAGCCGCGCGCATCACAAACACAGCGAATATCTGATTTCCAATTCGGAAATTTTCGGGCTGAACCGGGGCGAAATCGCCCTTGTGGCGCTGATAGCGCGGTACCATCGGCGCGGCGTGCCCAAAGAGACTCACCCCTTGTATATGTCGCAGGCGCGGGAAACGCGGGTGATAGTGAACAAATTGGCCGCCATTTTACGCGTGGCCGACGGCTTGATCCGCGGCAACTACCGCCGGACGCAAGATATACGCTTCCACCGCCAAGGCGACGAATTGATCGTCGGCCTGCCCGGCGTCGGCGATATCCTCCTGGAACAACGGGCAATCGCCGCCAAGGGCGGTCTGTTCGAGGAGGTCTACGGCATGAAAATCCGCCTGGAAGAAGCATAAAAAAAAGTGGACAGTGGGCAGTGGACAGTGGACAGTAAGTTTAGCCGCGACCGTGCACCGACCGAAGGTCGGTCGGGGAGCGGGGTGTGGGTGGTGAAAAGGAAATAGTGAATGATGAAGGCAGCATACTTCATGCTGAAAACTGTAAACTGTGAACTGAAAACTGTGAACTGTAATGCCCAAAGACCCCCTGAAATCGCCGCAATTGTACATTAACCGCGAACTGAGCTGGTTGGAGTTCAACCAGCGGGTGTTGGACGAGGGTATGTCCGATGAGATGCCGCTTTTAGAGCGTCTGAAGTTTTTGGCCATCGTCAGTTCAAACCTGGACGAGTTTTTTCTGGTCCGCGTGGCCGGATTGATGCGCAGACGGGCGGCCAAGGTCCGGCGACGCGACGTCTCGGGCATGACCCCGGCCGAACAAATCGACGCCATCAGCTTGCGCGTCCACAAGATGTACGCTCAACTGGCCGAGGGTATACGCGGCGTTTTGGAAAAACTCGCCCGGCACGGACTTGTCATTTGGCCGCGAAATAATTGGACCGAGGAGCATCGGCAGTTTCTTAAATCTTATTTCACGCGGGAGATCATGCCCATACTGACTCCGCTTGCCATCGATGAGTTGGAGCCGCGTCCCCTGTTGCCCGGCTTGCAGATGCACGTGGCGGCGGTGATCGCCCCAGGCCCGCCGCCGGATGGCGGAGAACCGCGGGGCGATCCGGCCGAAAAGATCGTGGTCGTGCCCATCCCCACGCAACTGTCGCGCTTTATCGCGCTGCCTTCGGAAAATAATTCGCACCTGGCCTGGTTGGAAGAGGTTATCGCGGCCAATCTTTCCGCCCTTTTTCCGGGCTGCGAAGTGCTCTCAAGCGCTGCGTTCCGCATCGCCCGCGACGCCGACGTGGAATTGCACGACGACGAAGTCGAGAATCTCCTAAGCGAGATGGAAAAGGCGGTTTTCGCCCGCCGACGCCGCGCGGCCGTGCGACTGTCGATTACCTCCCAGAGTGATCTGCGCCTGAAACAGTGGCTTATGCGCTGGCTCAATCTGGGCGAAGAGAGCGTATATGAATTGGACACCCTCAACGCCGCCGCTCTCATGGAATTGGTCAACCGCGGCGGGTTCGACGATTTGAAACTCGATGATTGGCCGCCTCAACAACCGCGCGATCTGATCGGCGCCGACGACCTTTGGCAGGCCGTCCAAGACCACGATGTAATGCTCTTCCATCCTTACGAGAGTTTTGATCCGGTCGTGCGCCTCATCGAGCAGGCGGCCGAAGATCCCCAGGTCTTGGCCATCAAGCAAACGCTCTATCGCACCAGCGGCGATTCGCCCATCGTCAGGGCATTGGGCCGGGCGGCCCAAAACGGCAAGGAAGTGACCGTGCTGGTGGAACTAAAGGCCCGCTTCGA
>JBEKIK010000181.1:0-5008 GCA_050011795.1 Thermoguttaceae bacterium
AGTTGTTTTCATCCTTCATCCTTTGATATGACCACAATGCCACGCTCAGCGCAGCGACGAAACATAGCGAACCCACGGCCGCATGCGCGGTGGTCGCCCAGACTTGCAAACGTCCGTTTTGCACGACCGTGTAGTTCATCGCGGCGATATTGTCGGTGAACCATTTTGGCCAACCGAAATTGCTCACCCAAGT
The DNA here is from genome assembly GCA_050011795.1 of Thermoguttaceae bacterium. Lineage (GTDB taxonomy): Bacteria > Planctomycetota > Planctomycetia > Pirellulales > Thermoguttaceae > JBEKIK01. The sequence continues at coordinate 194 of JBEKIK010000181.1, forward strand.
GACGCCGGCTAGCACCAGTTGCAGGAAATACAACATCGCCAGTAATTTCACCCGCCGCACAAGCAGCGACAACTGGCGCAAGTCCTGCAAAACAATGAACAGCAAATAAGATATCCCCACAACCAGAAAAGCAGCGATGTTTACCTTCAACCATAGCAAAACCAGCGACAAAATCGGCGCGACGTCGAGCAGCGGATGCCGAAACTGGGCCCCCAAAACGATCTCCGCATACAAACCGCAGCACATAGCCAAGCCAAGCCATTGCACACTGCGAGCAGACGGATATTCATGTACGGACGCCATGCCCACGCTTGCCGACGACGCGGGTGCCATGCCCACGTTTGCCCTGGGCATGTCGTTGCTGGACTCATGCTTGCCGTCTTGTTTTGCTCGCTTGGCAAGCATGGCGGCCGCAATGGTCTTGTTTTTTCGCCACGCTGCCGAAGTGAAGGATACCATGGCAGTGCACAAGGCAAAGACCAGTGGCGCCGCGCACCCGTGGATCCGGGCCAGTACGCGCTGGTCGAGCACCACGCGCAGCCCGCCCAGTACGCCTTGCAATATAAGACCGAGTAGAATTGCCGCCGCTAGCCAACGCACGCTCTTACGCGATTCCCAGCGCCAGACCGAGACTATTAATATTATGGCCACAATCCCGTCGATCTGGGCGATCGTCCGATGCGAATGTTCGAGAAACAAATCGTTAAAATTCCACAGCCACTTGTCCAACGGATAGAACCACGAGCGGTAAGTGGTGGGCCAATCGGGCACCGACATGCCGGCTCCGCAAGTGGTCACCAGTCCGCCCATCCAGATCAGGGGAAACACCCCGCAGGCCAAGATCCAGGCCCAGCGATGCGGCCACGGACTGGCTTGTTTATCGACCAATTCCTTTTGTAAAACCCGGCTGCTCATATCCTCCAATGATAGAGCCAGGATCGCACGATGGGAAGACCGCACTTGTCAAAAATCCGCTATAGCGACTCTCCTCCGAAATCGTTGCCCGTGGGTTGCCCGATACTTCAAAGAAAGCCTTTGTAAAGCCGCGACGGGCACCATCGGGCACCGACGCGAAGCGTTGGTCGGCATGGTCGGTTGGTCGGTCGCGGCTTTACACATAAACGTTTCCCGTCCCGCTTTGTTCACTTTTTCCCGTCCGGAGCGTTGACCGCCTCGCGCAGCACTCTCCTGGCGATTTCCATGGCGATAACCGCCACGGCGGCAATCGCCGCCAGTCCCAACCATAAAAGGATTTGTTCTCCGATTCCGGATTGGATTTTGCCGGCGGCCAGATCGGCCAGGCTCTTGGCGTTCGATCCGAGGTAAGACCAGACCACGATTTCCGGAAGCCTGCCAAGCCAGGTCGCCAAAACATATTTGCCCGGGGAAACCTTGGTCAGTCCGAAGGCGTAACTCATCAGATCGTAAGGAAACAACGAACAAAGCCGGGTTAAAAGCACGATCTTGAACCCCTGACTCCCAATTGCGCGGTCAATCGCCAGAAAGCGGGGATGGATTGAAAGCCTTTGTTCAAGCCATCCCCTGCCGATCAGGCGACCGATGGCAAACGCCGCCGTGGCGCCCAGGGTTGAGCCCAAAGAGGCCGCCGCGATCCCCTTTGTCAAACCGAACATGAACCCGCCGGCCAAAGTCAACATGGACCCGGGTAGAAAAAGCAGACAGACAACCACATAAAAAAGGACGAACAGGACAAGCCCCCAGGAACCCAAGCCCTCGATCCATTCCAAAAACCGCTCGAGGGGCTGTTGGACCGGCAAGAAAATCAACCCGGCAACGATCGCCGCAAGCAGCACTGCCGCAAAACCAATCCGAAGCGTGGCGGCCGGTTTCATCTCATCTATTGCGCACATAATTGCGGAATTTGGCCGGTGTCATGGCAAAGGCCTTGTGAAAAACGACGGTCAAATAGTTCGTGCTGTTATATCCCGCGGCCTGGGCCACCTTGGGCAACGGCAGGTCCGTTTCCATCAATAGTCTTTTTGCCCGTTCCAAATGGGCCTGCTGGATTTTTTCGTTTATCGATTTGCCGATCGCCCGGCGGAAGCGGATTTCCAACGTTCGCCGCGAAACACCCAAGGCGTTGACGATCTCCTTAACCTGAAACGGCCGGCCGGTGTTTTCGTGGATGAATTGCAGGGCGTGCGCAACCTCGGTATCTTCCAGGGCCACCACGTCCGTCGATCTTCGCGTGACCACTTGCAAAGGTTCGACCACGATCCGCTCCTGCGCCAATGATCGGCCTGACATCAACCGGTCCAGCAAGGCCGCCGCTTCAAAACCGCCGCGTTCGGCGTTCAGTACCACGCTCGAGAGGGGCGGATTCGCCAGTTCGCATAATAAAGAGTCGTTATCCACGCCGATCACGGCCACTTCTTCCGGCACGCTGACTTTGGCCGCCCGACAGGCCTCCAACACGTCCCTGCCCCGGTCGTCGTTGCAAGCCATCAGTCCCACCGGTTTCGGCAGGTTGTACAGCCATTCGGCCATGAGTTTTTGTTCCCGCCCCCATTCACGGTCGATCTTGTTTTTCGGCGGCTCGTAAATGTGAGGATTATGGCCCGCTTGACTTATGTGCTTGATGAAACTTTCGCGCCGGCGCGTGGACCATACCTTATCGGCAATTCCTACAAAGGCGTAGTTGGGGAATCCTCTTTCCAACAAATGGTTCGCCGCCAGTTGAGCGGCATGGTAAGAATCGGAGATTATCTCGCAGACTTTCGACAACGGACTGTTTGCCGAGAGTTGCTTTTCCGAAAGGTCCAGGGCCACCAGCGGCAATCCTGTGGCCAGGATCGCGTTGGCGACTTTCGGGGTTGCTATCCTGGCGATAATTCCGGTCCCGCCCCATTGTTCCATTTTGGGCAAGGCCTGCTCAAAGTCGCCGGGCGTAATGTAAAACGCCCACGGCCCGTGAAGTCGCGCATATCGCACGATCCCGCGCAATACCCCTCGGCCGTATTCTCTGGATGTTTCTATCAGCAACGCAACTTTAGGTACTCCACTCATGTTTCTCACCGCATCCGTCTAACCCAAGGTTCTTATTTATCAAAAGGTCGGAATCCTTACCTTTTGTTCCCACGCTCCGCGTGGGAACAAGGAAAAAGGTCGGAATCTTTACCCATTTTTCACATAATGGTTTTTATTCTAAATCCAATGACCTGATATAAATAGAACTGTCTGCGCTTTTTCTAATTATTATTGCGCATTATTCCATCGACTAGGGTGTACATTTCGTATATGATCCATAATAGATGTTGGCTGTTGGGTAAACATCTGATTCCAATCAATACCCGAAAAAAACCGGGCAATTTGTGGCCGATATTGTTTTAAAGGCCGAATGAAATGGAGATCGGCTCCCGGACTCCCGCAAAAACGGCTGAAAAAGTACACGGCAGGACAGGCGCCCATTTTGTTCGGCATTGTGGCCGGTATTTGGTGTGGCACGATATAACCTGTAATAGTTAAAAAATGTCCTCTTGCCTGTCGAATGTTTATCCATCGATATTCATTTGGCCGGAAGTATTTACATTATTAAAGAGAGCGTGTACATTATTTATATTCATCATTTTACTAGAGGAAATGGGATTTTTTCATGAAGACTTTTTTAAATTCTCCAAAGCGGCGGCCGGACGCCGCTTTTACACTTGTGGAATTATTGGTAGTCATCGCGATTATAGGGATCCTGATCGCATTGCTCTTGCCGGCCATCCAAGCAGCGCGCGAGGCGGCCCGCAGAGCGGAGTGCATCAACCATCTAAAGCAGATCGGCCTGGCAGTGCAAAACCATGTAAACGAACAGAGAAATTTTCCCACCGGCGGCTGGGGATGTATTTGGGTGGGTGATGCGAATCTGGGTTACGGACGCACGCAACCCGGCGGGTTCTTTTACAATATTCTCCCTTTCATGGAATATAGAGGCATCCATGACATGGCCAAGGGCGTTCCAACTAGTGCGGCAACAATGAATGGGGCAAAACAAATGAATAGCATACCCATAGCCGAATTTAGCTGTCCCACCCGTCGCCCGCCCATGCTTAATCCTGCAGTCGATGTTTATATGCATTCACTTGGTGTAATAAATTGTTCGACAATCACCCCAGGTGTGGACTCATTATTTCATTCCGACTATAAATGCAACGCCGGTTCGACTTTTATCCAGTGGTTTAAAGGCCCGTTGGATTGGGGGGATGCCCAAAGTGCAACCGGCTATTTCACTAAAGACAATCCACCCAGTTATCCCGCAGTAAAAATTCAAACTCAAATGAACGGCGTTTGCTACCAGCGCAGTTTTGTCAAAATTAAAGATATTGTCGACGGCACCGCACATACCTATCTGGCTGGCGAAAAGTACATAAACCCATATCACTACTACGATGGAGCAGACGGCTCAGATGACTCGCCTATATTTGGCGGGGATGATTACGATTTGTGCGGGTGGACAAATCAGGCGCCGGCAAGAGATCAAAAGGGGGTTGACTATGGGCCGACCCCCTTTGGCAGCGCACACCCATCCACTTTTAATATGGTAATGTGCGACGGCTCGACAAAATCCGTGTCTTACAACATAGCCAACAATAAAGCCGGAGCAGTTGATCTGTCACTATTTAAATGTCTTTCCTGCATAAACGACCGGAAATATAGCCAATACGATCCCGATCTTGGTACTTTCAGTCCGTCAAATTTTAACCCGATTGACTCCTCCGGTTATTGAAGAGTTTAGAGCCGGTTGGCGAATCGGTGCTAAACTTGTTATTTTTGCATCGCCGATAAACTCCCCATCCCGCTGCGCTCAAT
>JBEKIK010000182.1:0-5760 GCA_050011795.1 Thermoguttaceae bacterium
TGAGGATGAACCGCAACTGGTCGCCGATCATGTCCTTGACAGACTCCTGGAAGACCAAGCCCTGGTTCCGGCCGTTTGGCTCTTTGAAGTAGCCAACGTTTTGCTTGTCGGAGAACGCAGAGGACGTTTAACGCCTGCTCAAGCATCCCATTTTCTCACAATGCTCGAGACGCTGCCGATTCTGGTTGATTCGCCTGCTTCATTGAAAATCTTGGGCGACATATACTCTTTGGCCAGAACTTACCGACTTTCTGCGTATGATGCCGCTTACCTGGAGTTGGCAATGCGGGAAGGTGTAGTCTTGGCGACTCTTGATGAATCGCTCTCCGCGGCGGCAGCAAAAGCCGGAGTGAGTATTTTCAGAATAAACACATAACCATGAACCGTGACGGCCATGAGACTATTTTGTGCATCAATGATCTTGGGAATTGTACATTATGGGCCAACCGACTATCCATTCTCCCGCATTGCTCTTGCTGGCCGCGTTCAGCCGCTATGACGAGGCTTTGCAGTGGGCTAAACAACGGGCGGAGGCCCAGTGGGGGCCGATTGAACTGGAAAGCCCGGCCTTTGACTTCTTTGAAACGGAATACTACACATCGACCATGGGTCCGGGCTTGAAAAAAGTATTTTTCGCCTTTCATCGGCCATTCGATCCGGCCGACCTGGTGGATGTCAAACTGCTGACCAACAATTGGGAAGACGAATACGCCGCATTGGCAAGGCATCCGCAGCACCGCCCGCTTAATCTCGATCCAGGCTACATCACCCTGGGCAAGTTGATTCTGGCCTCGACCAAGGATTTCGCACACCGCATATATTTGAATCGCGGCATCTATGCCGAAGTAACGCTCTATTACAAGCGCCAACGCTGGCAGCACCACGATTGCACCTTCGCCGACTATCGCCGCGACGATTACCAGCGGTTTTTTACCCTATGCCGCGAAACGCTGCATCGCCGGCTGCGGGAATAATTGTAAACCGCACACGCCGTGTGCGGGACCGGCACACGGAGTGTGCCTACTACAATTGCGATTTTATTAATCCTCGGACCACTCGAATAAATATTCGCCCGAACTTATCATGAACACGGCCTGACCGGGCTCCTGACCGATAAACTTCACTCCGTCCGATTGATCCGCCGGTTTGCCTCCTTCATTAACCAGTAAATGATCCTTTATGGGAATATACACCGACGCACAAGCGTTTGCGGGAATAATCACCCGCATCGAGCACTGTTTACCCTGGCGTTTCCACTCGCACGCAATCCGGCCTATAATCGACTGATACGAAGTCTTAACCCATTGGATATCAGGGCAAAAGTACGGGCGGATCACGATCCGCTGCGGGTCGTTTTTGGAAAAATCCACTTGAATTCCGCCCAGTTCGCTATAAAACCACTCTTCGATATGGCCGAGCATGAAGTGATTTTGCGATGCGCCGCGAGTCGGGCCGTCCCAGGCCTCGGTTAAGGAGGTCGCCCCGTGTTCGATTTGGTACCCGTAACTCGGATGATCTTTGCGGCACGCCATATCGTAGATCACGTCCGATCGGTCCGCTTGGGCCAGCGCCCGGAGCACATAATAATGGCCCACGTCGCCCGCCGTGGTATGATTGCCGTGGTCGCGAATGTCCTTGACCAGCCGATCGGCAACCGCCCGGCGTGACTCGGGATCGACTAGCCCCAAGACCAGGGGCATGGCCAGGGCGGTCTGGCTGCCGGTGGAGTAGTTCTTTTCCTGGCGTTCAAAAAACTTCTGGTTGAAGGCGGCCAGGATTTCCGCCGCCAGATCGCGGTATTTTGCGGCATCGACGGTTTTTCCCAAGCGCTGGGCCGTTTCGGACAAAATTACCGCGTCTCGATAATAAGTGGCCGTTGCCGTAACAGCGATGGGAGTCAATTGTGCCTGCCCTGGCCCTTTTGGGCCGATATCATACCAATCGCCCAAGCCGTAGTCGATAATATGTCCTTTGGCCCGGGCTCCCAGATAATCCAGGTAGCGTTGAATCATGGAATAATGTTTTTCCAGGATTTGAAGGTCTCCGTAACGTTGATAGGCCTGCCAAAGCGCGATTATGCTGGCGCTTCCCCACTCGGGCGAATCGCGAAAACCGTCCGGAAAAACGACGTATTCCGGCGCGATGTCGGGCACCAGGCCGTTGTCCAATTGGGCCTCGGCCATGTCCTGGGCGATCTTTCGATACAGCGGCAATACATCATAGTTGAACATCACGCCCGGACCGTTCAAATAACTCTCCTCCAGCCAGCCCAGCTTTTCGCGGTGCGGACAATCGGTCAGCACGCTTTTCATATTGCTGATTATGGCCCAGTTGATGATCTCATGGATGCGATTGAACAATGGATTCGAGCACTCAAAAACTCCGGCCGTTCGCACGTCGGGATAAAGCACCTGCCCTTCCAGATCCTCGATAACCGGAGTTCCGTCGGTTGCGGATGCGTCTTTGGGGGCCGCGCCTTGGACTTGAATCCATCGGAATCCGTAATAACTAAAACGAGGCGCCCATTCTTCGCGGCCTTCGCCCTTAAGCGTGTACTGGAAATAGGCCGGCCTGCCCGAGGAAGATTGGTTGACCTGTCCGTTCGATAGAAGTTCGCCAGGCACAAGACGCACCGTCGCCCTTTTTGGACCGCTGAGGACAATCCGCGGCCAACCGGAAAAGTTCTGGCCCAGATCGTACAGCCAACCGTCTTTGATATTTTGAGGCGGTCCGACGGGTTTGACGATCTTCATGACTTTTATGGCTGGAATCATCTGCGCTCGCATAATCCCGCCCGGGCCATTGACTACCGATACCGGCTTCCACACTTCACTTTCCGAACTTTCCAAATAACCAGGCCGATCCCATCTGGTTTGCTCCAGCCGGGCGTCGTAATCTTCGCCGCCATAAGCGCCGGAAAACACAATGGGGCCTGGAGCGCATTTCCAGGATTCATCCGTAACAACTTGAGACTTTGACCCGTCGGCATAAAGAATGTCCAACTGGACGATAGCCTTGGGCCGGCCGAACGACCAAACGCCTTTGGTATAGCGTTTGCTTTTTTCCACGTTGTACATGCCGTTGCCAAGCATCAATCCCAAAACATTCCCGCCTTGTTTCAGCGAGGCCGTAAGATCGTAAGTAGTGTAAAGGCAGGATTTGCGGTAGTTCGTCCAACCCGGGTCCAGAACATTGTCGCCGACCTTGTCGCCATTCAGCCGCAGTTCGTATTGTCCCAATCCGCAAATATGGGCTTCAGCTCGCCGGACTGGCTTTTCGACCGCGAATTCCTTGCGGAATATCGGCATGACGCTGCCCGAGTCTTGGCCGATCCATTTGCCATGCCAGTCGTCGGCTTGCAGCAATCCCATTGTCCACGTCGATGGCGAACTCCACTCCCCGATCCGGCCTTGGGCGTCCCATACCCGCACCTTCCAATAGCAGGCCTGGCAGGATTGAAGATTTTTGCCGCCATATTCCACATGAATGGATTGTTGTGACGAAACTTTTCCGCTGTCCCAAAGATCGCCTTCGTCGCCGGCGAGTTTTTCCATTGAGGATGCGACCAAAATTCGATAGGCCGTCTGCTTTTGGCCCCGGGCAATTTGCCCCGCGCCTTTAGCAGACTCGAAGTTCCAACTCAATCGGGGTTTGACGGCGTCGATGCCCAAGGGATTTTCTAAATTCTCGCAACACAGGCCGGTAGGCCGCAAATCGGTTTCCGCTTCCGCGGCACAAACAGCGCCCGAAACGATCGCCAAACAGGCAAATAAAAACATTATTCTCAATAGCGGCATTTGATCCTCCTTTTTGCAACTCAAACCATTTACGTTACTATTCATCTTATAAAATCGCCGGAGTAAAGTATACTTGATTGCTTCCCTTCATTTGACCGTACTATTCTTATATTCCACGCAATGTTATTTACCTGTGTATAAAATTTACAGTAAACCTCATATCATTACCTCAATTCACCACGAAAAAACGAAAAATGCTTATAGGCTTATATTTCGTTATTTCGTTTTTTCATGGTGAAAAATATTTATTTTACTCGGAGTCGTTGTCGTTTTTATTGCAAACCGCTAAATAGTTGCTACAATTATTGTCTTTCTAATAGCCATGAAGACTTATTTTGCATTTTTTTTGGCCGTGGTATTGGGTATCGCGCTAGGCGTGGCAACGGCCTCATGGCGTATTGCCCGGTCGCCTTGGGATGGCAATCCGCCGGTGACAGGCAGCCCGGCACCGCTCAATCCGCCTTCAGTGTCCGGACAACCGATGCCCTAATCAGGGCAAAACACACCTCTAACGGGTTATGCGTCTGGAATCGGTCTTCAATCGGATATGGGCCGATTAACCTGCTATCACACGGATCGTAAAACCGGGGTTGCTTTACCGGGCATTTCAGCAGAGAATCCCCATAAAGATTAAGGGGCAGCGGGAAAAACAATATACTTTATCATTTTCTTGCCATGTCAAAAACACCTTTGTTTCATGTAGCGCTACTATCATCATTATGTGGACTTTTCCTTATCTCTTCAGGTTGTTGGGGCTCAAGGGATAATGATCTAGAAGCAAGATCTACCGCCGCCAAGGCTGCCGCGACGCGCCGTCCGGTTGTTGTACGGGAATCTCCTCCGGCGGAAACGGCAAAAATACCCCAAAATCCGCCGGCTCAATTGCTCACTCCCGTAAAACAAACGGAATCCACGCCCCTGATCCAAGGGACCGCGGGGCCTTTAGACTCAACGGCCGACGCGCCTCGGATCAATGAGACGCAGTTTTCGCTCATAGCCGTGGAACCGGCCGCGCGAAACGGCGATCAACCGATTGCCCAGGGGAACGAGCCGATCAATCCGTTACGTCAGCCCGAGCAGCCCGAGCCCGTTCGGATCTTGGATTCTTCGACCAAACCCGGCGATCGGCCTGATGCTTCGCTTCTCCCAAATACGGAAACGCCGCCCAATGTCCAATTGCGCCCCAAAAATAAACTCACCGACGTCGCTGGTCATTACCGGAGTCATCGAAGGATACATCGAGCCTTGCGGTTGTGCGGGCATTGACCGCATGAAAGGCGGCATGAGCCGGCGGTATGACCTGTATAAAACGCTCCGCAGCCAGGGTTGGCCCGTGGTCGGCTTGGACGTTGGTGGGTTGGCCCGCGGTTTCGGTCGGGAAGCGGAAATTAAATTTCAAACCCTGGTCGATGCAATGCGCAAAACAGGCTACGATGCCATCGCCCTGGGCGCGTCCGATCTGCACCTGCCTGCCGGAGAAATCGCCGCCGCGGCCGCCAACATCAACGGCCAACAAAGCCCCTTTGTTTCGGCCAACGTCGGACTGTTCAGCTTTGACTCGGGCATGACCTCCGCTTACCGCATCATATCTAGGGGAGGCATGAGGATCGGCGTCACCTCGGTGCTGGGCAAAACATACCAAAAAGAAATCAAAAATAATGAAATCGAGATGCTCGATCCGGAGGCGGCCATCCAAAAAATCCTGCCTGAAATGAAACAACAAGCCGAATATCTGGTCCTTCTCGCCCATGCCACAAAGGACGAAACTATCGCTTTGGCCAGGAAATTTCCGGATTTTAACCTGGTTGTGACCTCCGACGGCCAGCCCGAGCCGCCGGACACGGACAAATTGCCAATAATACCCGGCACGAAAACAGTGTACATCGAGGTGGGACACAAGGGAACGCACGCAATAGTGTTGGGATTCTACGATGATCCGCAAAAAAAAGTCCGCTACCAGAGC
>JBEKIK010000183.1:0-4995 GCA_050011795.1 Thermoguttaceae bacterium
CGATTCGCCGGCGAATACAAACACCTTGCGGCGCTCGCTTCTTGGCGTTTCAACCGGACTTGGAACGGATTCACCCCGGACATTTATGGGCCTAATGATTTTTATGGGCGGATTATTCGTGCCGGACGCCGGCATGTTGCCCGCTACATTCGGCGTCGAGTTCGTGGAATTAATGCTTGAACTGTTCGGCGGCGCCGTTGGCGTAACTGTTGATGTAACTTTTGGCGTATCCTTTTGCAGCTCGATCGACAGGTGCTCGTTCTGGCCGGCCCTGGGGGCAAACGATTGAGTGTATGGCTTATAACCTTCGCATGACGCCGTGACAACCACGTAACTGCGCCAAGGGATATAATCGAAGCGAATTTGACGCGACCTTCCGGAGCCGGTAATGGTTCCCGTATTGTTCTTGACGGACAAGGTCGCCTCGGGAGGGTCGATCTCCACATTGTAAACGGCCTCTGCCGAAGTCTTGGGCGGTTTTCTCGTTTGAGTATTACTTTCGCCGTCCGCGCCCTTTGCGGAGCCGTTGTGATCTTCCGAATTCGTCCTGTCCGCCACGGCATCGCCTTCCTTTTCCCGGCCCGGCATGATGCACATGGCTATTATTAGTGCTGCAACAAGAATAATGCCGCCTCCCAAGGCAAGGATAATTATACGAGTCCGCCGCGGAAAACGCGAAAAAAAACTTTCTTCCGCCGGTTGATCTTGCGCCATGGGCGGCTCGGCTTTCCCGGCTCTGGGCGGCGCTGGTTCTTGCCCCATTAACGGCCCTCTTGATTTCAAACTGAACGGCTGGGCAATCTGCGGCGGCTTCGATTGAGTTCTTCCGCTCTGTCTGGCCTGCTGTCTGAGATTAATTCTCAATTGTAAATCATACTGGGCCTTTTTTTTCTGGTCGAGCAAACACAAACGGGCGGTCGCCAGTTCGTTGAGCAATTTCTGCGACTCCGCCGTATGTTCGCCGGTCGCCCTTTGCTGGACATAGGCCATCTGCCGGTTTGCCGCCGCGTCTATGACTTCCGGGTCGGACTCAAACGGATCGATCGCCAGCAGCCGGTAATAATTCGGCGGCTGATCCTTGGGTGGAATGCCCAGCCATTTATGGTAAGGATCGAACATAAAACATTTCTCTTATTGACGTTTGCACGGTGAATGAATCGAGGCCGTCCAACGGACGGCCGGAAAATGGGGCAAAAAGCTTTACTTGCCAGGTCATTATCCAAGCAAACATCAAAAAGTCTTTGGACAAAAAACAAACGCCGCGTCCCCGCCTCGGGGGCATACTTGTTAAAAGACCCTCTAACTTGTATATTACATGCTACGATTTGTAGTGCAATCCCGTTCAATCTGAAATGTACCTGATTACCTGAAAACTCTTCCGCAGGCCGGACCATGCATGACGCAAATCAGCCCCCTGTCGGCATCGATCTGGGAACGACTTTCTCGGTTATCGCCCATCTCGATCCCGGCGGAAGGCCGTGGACGATTCCAAACGCCGAGGGCGATCTGATTACGCCCAGCGCGGTTTTTTTCGACGGAAATAACGTTATCGTGGGCAAAGAAGCCATCAAGGCGGCGATTGCCGCCCCGGAAGACGTGGCACAGTTCGTTAAACGCGAAATGGGCTGCACCTTTTATGGAAAACCCATCCACGGCGAACACATTCCGCCCGAGGTTATTCAATCGTTCATACTCGATAAACTCCGCCGCGACGCCTTTCTCAAACTCGGCGAGTTCCGCAAGGTCGTGATCACGGTCCCCGCCTTTTTCAATGAACCCCGCCGAAAAGCCACTCAGGACGCCGGCGCCCTGGCCGGATTGGAGGTCATCGACATCATCAACGAACCGACCGCGGCAGCCATCGCCTACGGGGTCCAGCAAGGATTCCTCTCGCCCAAGGGCGAAGCCAAAGAGCACGAAAAAATCCTGGTTTATGATCTGGGCGGCGGCACCTTCGACGTGACGCTCATGGAAATCGACGGCAACCACTACAACGCCGTGGCCACCGCCGGCGACGTGTATTTGGGCGGCATCGATTGGGATCGCCGCATCGCCGATTACGTGGCCCATGAGTTCGTCAAAAAAAATCGGGGTGTCAATCCCGCGGAACACCCGGCCGGTTTGCAGCGACTGCTCCGCGAGGCCGACGACGCAAAACGCACTCTATCGGCGCGCGAACAGACCACAATCACATTCGAGCACGCCGGCTTTGTGGTTCAAGTCCCCCTCTCGCGCTCGCAGTTCGAGGAAATGACTGCCGATCTGCTCGACCGCACCCGCTTTACCGTCGTTAATCTCATGCAGGAATCGGGTTTGAAATGGGATGACATTACCCGCCTGTTGCTGGTCGGCGGACTCACCCGTATGCCCAAGGTCCAGCGCATGCTTGAAGAACTGTCCGGCAAAAACCCCGATCGATCCCTCTCGGCCGACGAATCGGTCGCGCACGGCGCGGCCATTTACGCCGGATTGATCCTGGCGACCAAGTCCGGCAATCGCCCTGAATTCGCCGTCCGTAACGTGAATTCCCACAATCTCGGCGTCCTGGGAATCGAAAAAGCGACCGGCTTGCCTCGCAACCACGTGATGATCCCCCACAATACGCCTTTGCCGGCCACTAATACGTCCCGCTTTTCCACGCATCGGCCGAATCAGACCGCCGTGGCCGTCAACGTGGTCGAGGGAGGAGATGCAAGCGGCAACGACTCCACTCCCATAGGCAAGTGCATTGTCCGCGGTTTGCCTCCGGGCCTGCCCGCCCGGACACCCATCGACGTCACATTTTGCTACGGCCAAGACGGACGGCTGACGGTCAAGGCCTGGCTGCCCGATCTAAATAAAGGAGCCACGTCGGAAATCCGACGATCCTCGGGAATGACGGCCGAAATCATGAAAAATTGGAACCAGCGAATTCAAAATGAGAATGGACCGCTAAAATTTTCCTAATTTCCAACCACCCACAATTATGGCAATTACAGTAGAACTTGGCTTCGGCCCGATAATTACCGTCCAGCGCGACACCGCGACCATCGGGCAGGACCCGGGCGCAGATATCCGCATCCCCGATTCCCCAAAAATCCAGCCTATCCACGCCAGAATCGTCAAAGTGGCCAACAAATGGATGATTCAGTCGGCCGGCGACTGGCTATTGCAAGTCGGCGACGGCGTGCCGGGCCGTAAACTGTGGCTCAATTCCGGCGATCTTGTGCATCTTTCCGAGTCCGGCCCTTACATGGTCTTTGACCCGAAACCAATCGTCCCAAAATCCCCCGTTCAATTGGGGGAAACAGCGGAAACAGACAAGCCCCCGCTTTCTCCCGCCCCGCAGCCCCTTGCACATACCAAGGCCGAAAAACCCAAAAAACCGCAACCCTCCAAACAAATCGACGAAGACGACGAAGCATGGGAAGAAGTATTCGGCTACTGGATGGAAGATCGACAAAAATAAAAATGCGGGTTGAACCGTTTATCCAGTTGGGTGGCACCGGTTCTTGAACCGGTGTGGCTTGCCACAAGAGGTTTTTGCAAATTATTCCGCCGGGTGGCACCGGTTCTTGAACCGGTGTGGCTTGCCATAAGAGGTTTTTTATAAATTATTCCACCCATTTAATTGGCACTCCGACCGATCGTTGCCACTCATACCACCGGGCCGAACTCTACTTCCAGTCCGTCGCGTGTTCCACCAATCCGGCGCGCACTGGATTGTCGTGCATGTACTGGAGCTTTTCCTCCAATTTTGCTCTTTCATAAATCTCGAATGAATAGTACTTGGGTTGCCAAAAACGATCCCCTTCTCCAAATCCTTCAAAATATCGGGCTGCTTCAAGGCGATACCAGTTTCTAATGCGGAAACTCGACTTCCGTTTCCATCCGTGCATAAATCGGCTAAGAAGGCCTGTTATGGGAAACCAAACGATTGCATGGGCATGATCCGGCATGACTACAAATCCCACGCAACTTGCATGATGCTGTTCCAATTCCTCATTGAGAACTCCCAATAATATCCGTTTCGAATGATCGTGATCCAAAAGCCGACGACGCCGATAAACGGAAAAAGTAACGAAATGAGCGTACAACCGATCGTCGATGATTTGCCGGTCTGAACTCATGACTCTATTATGACCAAGCAATCTACCTGCCACAACCTCTTGGGACTCCGTCCCACCGGTTCAAGAACCGGTGCCACCCGCGATAAAAAATAAGACCCCCTGCCTTTCGTTTCATCTATCAGAACCCCAACCCGGTATCCACGCTGAGCGGCATTTTTAGTGTTTCAACGTTCTCGTAATATGTGATCTTGACGGTCACCGCATCATGCTTTTCCGCAAGCCAGAAATCTCTGGCATAAGTCTTCCATAACAGAGCGCTGTTTTCGGATTGGCCGCTCGTCGTGATTTTGATCTCATCGCCTTTCGGGTTGAAAAACAGCACGCTCTTAATGCTTTCCAGCGGCTCGCTTGCGGCGAGCGAAATGCCCATCTTTGTCTCCGGGAGGTCATTTCCCCTAAAGCCCCGGTTGCGGGGCTCGTTTTCCTTCAATTTTTCTTCGCTCATCGCTTCAATGCTCAATTGAAGGGAACCGGCCTTGACCTTCCTGCCGCTCTTGACCGGCACGTCTTTCTCCTCGATTGTTTTCTCGTTCGAAGCGCGGCGGAAGACCAACGTGGCTTTGAGCGATATCTTCGTAGCCCCGGGGGCGGGAAAACTATCTCCGCCCACTTCAACCTGGTATCCACCGGGCGAAACACGGTTCCCACGGAATTCTCCGAAACGAGACCAGACAAAAGGGCCGGGCATCAGTTCCGAAAGGTCCGTCCCTTTGTCGTCCACAAAGCTTTCAATTTTGCTCTCTTTCTGATTGAAGGCTACCAGGCGATTCTCCGGATCCGCAATCCAAAAGGCCAAGGAAGTGCCCGGATGCCCTCCCATCCGTGCGATGTTCTCACCCGGAGCGGTTTTATCGATTCTGAGCGAAATGAGTTCCGCTTTCAATTC
>JBEKIK010000184.1:0-4989 GCA_050011795.1 Thermoguttaceae bacterium
GCTGGACGCTTTTCGGCGGAAGCGAACAAGGCCCGGAACGAGGTTTTTGGCAAGGCTTTTTCACCGCTCCCGGCCGGGAAATTCCAAAGTCCGAAGCCGAGGATTTTTTTCGCCGTTTACTAAGCGGGGCCTATGACGAACCATTGGATCAATTCGCGGATTTACACAAAGCAGGCTTTCGTATTTTGCCGGGCATCGGAGATTCCGGCTTGCCTTATCCGCAAGATACTTCCCTTCCTTCTTGGACGACGCCGTACCTATTGTCTAATCGCGAGAATATGGGAAGTGTGAAATATCTGCTTACGTTTCGGCCCTTCGGCCGATTGCCAAAGGCAGTTCAAAACGCTTACCTGTCGGGCGATCTAAATCTGCTGCCCTTCCCGGGCAGCCTGGTTTTCTGGGCGGCCCCGCCATATCTGCGCTTGCAACGCGAATTGCCGCTGGCCTTGCAGATTCCTTTGTTGCACGTTTTCCCGCGATATGCGAATCCATTCGGCATCAGGGTGCCGCAATCGGGCTGGTTGCACGAACTGCATCCCGAACATTTGCTGCCCGATCCGAATGTTACGCCGCTGCGAAACACATATCGGCGCACGAACCGCTGGGGGCGAATTCAACGGCACGAGGACGAACTTGCCGTGGCTGGCCGGGAAGACCGTTTGGCCCACGTGCTTTTCAGTTCAGCGCCCGAGGACGTGGGATTGTACGACAAGCCAATGGCCCGCAACGCCCAGATCTGGACGCGGGACTGCCGGCTTTTGTTGGACGGCCCCCATGCCGGCCAAGACGATCTTGCCCGGGCCGCGGAGGCTTTGCGGGAAGGCGGTTTGTTCGGATACCGCTTTCAATTTCCGGCAATGCGCGTGGGACGTTATGAAATCTACTGGCATCGGCCGCTGGTGGCCTATCGCTGTTCAAAAACTTCCCGGCCGGAGGTGATTTTCGACGCTCCGCTGGGATATCTTACCGCCTATCGCGCACAACGGCCCGATCTGGAAAAGCCCGTCGAGTTGTGGCCGTGTCTGCTGGCGCGCGATCTTTACACGTCGGCTTTTCAGAATTTCTCGGCAACAGAAAATCATCATCAGCATAGGATAACCCGCCAGAATATCCGAAAATTGCTGGATGCCTGGGAGTTGCTGGACGAAGCCCGTTTGCCGCGCGGTTTCGCCCGGGCGTTATTGACCGCACCCAAGCAGGAAACGCTCGACGATTGGCTGGACCATTTGGAAACGTCGGCTAATAATCAGCCGTCAGGGCAGAGATTGGCCGAAGAACTGAAAAAAATAATCGTACTGGAATCGGCCGGGGCGACCAAAACGTCGGCTTCTCGACCGACCGAATCGCTTACTTATCACCGCACGGCCTGCCGCTCGTTCGAAACGGCGTATTGGCGCACGATCGCCCGGCTGGCCCACGGCAAATATATAAATAAAGACAATGCCGACTGCGCGAGCGATCCGATTTCCCAGTCCCTTCTGCGGCATCATCATCGCGACCTGGAGGCCTTGGGCTATTATCTTTTGGACTATTATCGGAGGTTGATCGAGAAGTCTCAAATGGTCGGCAAAGCGGCGGTCGGCGATCTTCCCTTCCATTGGCGAACCGATTTCAACTTCCCTTGGTCAGGCGGCTGGCTTAATAATCAGGAGGGGAAAACCGAGGAACGCGACCTGGCGATTATCATTCCCGGCCGGGACCGACGCAGGGCCGTGATTATGGCCGACCATTACGATACGGCTTACATGGAAGATTGCTATGATAAAGCCCGCGGCGGAGTCGGCGCCCGATTGGCCGCGGCAGGGGCCGACGACAATCATTCGGCCACCGCGGCCATGATGCTCGGCGCGCCGATATTTCTCGAACTTAGCCGCGCCGGGCAACTGGGATGCGACGTGTGGCTGGTGCACCTGACCGGCGAGGAATTCCCTTCCGATTGCATGGGCGCCCGGCATCTGGCCCAGTGTATCGTCGAAGGCACGCTGAAACTCCGCCGCAAGGGAGCGCGGCCGCTCGATTTATCGAAAGTCCAGATCCAAGGCGTATTCGTGTCCGACATGATCGCGCATAACAACGACAACGATCCGGACATTTTTCAGATTTCGCCGGGAGCGAGCGCCGAATCTTTACGGCTCGCCCAGGTGGCGCACATGGCCAACGCGGCTTGGAACGCCAATGCCCCGATCTGGAATCGCCGCCCCAACCGCCGAGACTGCAAGCGAGGCAAGCGCAGCCCGGACGGCGCCGCCATGCCTTCAGCAGCCTCGCATTTGCAACTTCACGGCGAGGTCCGCCCGCCCGACGACCCGCGCAGCTCGCTCTACAACACCGACGGGCAGATTTTCTCCGACGCCGGCGTTCCCGTGGTGCTTTTTATGGAAAACTACGACATCAACCGTGTCGGATATCATGACACCCACGACACGATGGCCAACATCGACCTGGACTACGGCGCGGCCCTGGCCGCCATTACCATCGAAACCGTGGCGCAGGCGACAAGACAATAGAGACATAAAAACATGATACAATTAGTGTAGAAAGAGGTCCCGGCCACTGAAATTGACGTATATTTAAAAGGGGTCAGAACTATCTATTGCAGAAATAAATAGTTCTGCCCCCTTTTTTAACATAACATGATAGATCGCAATCAGAGCAATTCGTTGCGGAATCGGGGACCTCACATTTTTCGGCGTGGGGATTGGGCCGAAGTGCGCTCGCCGGAGGAGATCCAAGCCACGCTCGACGCCGAGGGAAAACTCGACGGCCTGCCCTTCATGCCGGAGATGATCAAATACTGCGGGCGGAAATTCCGCGTCTCGCGCCGGGCCGACAGGGTTTTTCTGGATCGCTATTGTCACGTCGCAAAGCTGAAAAATGCCGTTTTTCTCGAAGGTCTGCGTTGCGACGGCCATGCGCACGACGGTTGCCAAATGCGCTGCGAACTGTTTTGGAAAGAGGCCTGGCTAAAACCCGCCGCTTTGCCAAAAGAGCTTGAAGCCGATTCGCCCGCCAAGGAACTCGTTTCATTAAATCTGCCCACGCGCAAAGGCGATCGCTACACTTGTCAAGCGACCGAGTTGGTCCATGCGTCGAGCAAATTGCCTTGGTGGGATCCGCGGCAATACCTGCAAGAAGTGATGCTGGGCGAAACCAGCGTCGGAAAACTTTTCCTGGATTTGCTGTCTAGGGCCGGGCAAAAAATCTTGCGCATATTCAAGAGACTAAATAGGCCTGCCGAAAACCCTCTATCCCAGCCTACTCCCACCGAAAGCCTGAACCTCCAGGCGGCCGAATGGGTGGAAGTGAAAAGCATGCAAGAAATCCAGGCCACGCTCGATGCCAACTGGAAAAACCGGGGACTGGGTTTTGCCCCGGAACAGGCCGAGTTCTGCGGTAAACGTCTTCGCGTGGCCGGCCGGGTGGAAAGGCTTATCCTTGAATGGTCGGGCGAAATGCGGCCTATAACCAACACCGTCGAACTGGACGAAGCAACCTGCCATGGCCGGATGTGCCGCTCCTGCCCAAGGAACTGCTACCATTTATGGCGCGAAATCTGGCTCCGCCGCGTGGCAGGCCCGAAGTAAGCGGTAGACTAAAAAATGATCAGCGTTGCCGCTTTGCGTTCTTCCGATATTTTTCTTCCCAATAATTATATTGGGGATCGCCCAGGCGGAAGGTAAATACGGCGTCGGGCAAGCGTTGCCCGTTCCGGTCCGAGGAATGTACGCGGACCAGGACCGCGCCGTCTTGGCGTCGATCCACGTCCCATGATTCCGGTTCCAAGGGAGACGTCTCGGGAGCGAAGAGCATAGGATTTCCCTGGTCCGAAATTCTCACGCCGGCAATACCTTATAAGTTGGCGGTTTTTTGGGAGGTAAATAAAGGGCGGTATTGTGCCCAAAAGCTTTAAGCAATTCTAGGCCAATTTTTGGGCTAAAATGCCTTATTTAACGCCGGGTTTTCCATGCCCAGCAACCGCTTTTTCATGCGTATCCCGCCGGGAGCAGAGTAAGATCCAAGACCGCCATTTGCAGGCACCACCCGATGGCAGGGAATAATGATCGGTATTTTATTGCTTGCCATGCAATTACCCACTGCCCGATAAGAGCGAGGAGAACCGACCCGGGCGGCCAACTGTGCGTAGCTAAGCCTGGTTCCAAAGGGAATTTTGCGGCACAGGGCCAATACCCGGCGTTGAAATACGCTTAGACCGCTAAGATCGAGCCGGATATCGCAAAAATCGTCTTTGCCAGCGCCTTTGGCATAGGCTTGAAGCCTGCGAACCAAGGGCGGTTTCCAACGCATACTCCGGGCCTGGGCCAGAAAACCGGGCGACAATGCCTTTTTCGCCGACCGAGAAGACGGATGACCAAAGGTAAGCTCTTTTATGCGGCACTTGTCACCTAACAGGGCGAACCATCCCAAAGAACTAGGGAATATAACCAACCAGTATGGCTTTTCTTCCTTCTTCATCAAATTCCACAACGCGGTAGAAACCTTTGACTGATGCCTTCGGGCATGTCTGTACATTGTTCAAGTATAAATCCATAATTAACGTTTTGACGGTTATACTTCCAGCGAACGCCTTGTCAACTAAGTTTTTATTGGTTTGGGAAATTCGAGGTCCACGGGAATGAATCGTTATACATCGTTGAGCGACGATTTCTACGTCAATATGAATCTCGGCACGGAGATGGAGCTTCCGGCCAATCGCGAAACCGTGCTGCATTTTTTCGAGCGGGTGCAAAAAACCTACCCTACCATGCGGAATTTCTACAGCCGCGAGCGGGGCGATTTCGTTCTCGAGGAAGACAAAGAACGCGGCAGTTATCGCTGGTGCACCATCGAACCCCGCCGCGTGTGCTCCGGGCAGGTCAACCCGGATAAGATCGATGAGGCCATGCAGCAGCATAAACTGATCTTGGAATTGGCGCCTTACACGCTTTCGGTCAGTCCGCTGGATTGCGAGGCCCTGGATTTGCTCTACGG
>JBEKIK010000185.1:0-4979 GCA_050011795.1 Thermoguttaceae bacterium
ACACTAATGCTATCGTGCAAATTGTCAGTTTGCTGGCAATGACCATTTTTCGACGAGCCCCTTGGTAGGCAAGAAATGCGGCCGAACGGTCGGCGCGTTCGCAGGAAATAATGTTGCCGGCAACCAGTCCCATTGTGAGTTGTGATATCATAGTGCTTATGAGCCAAGCATGACTAAAATCGTACCAAGGGATGTAAGGATCGAATATAAACATATATGGACCGACAATAAACATCATGCCGGCCAATAGACATAATTTGCTCAACTGAAAATCTTTCCATAGAAGCGTTTTCATTTCCGACATCATTTTTTCACCCTCCGTCCTTTTACGTAGTCTTTGAAAAATTGGGTGAGGCTGATTTCCTCGGTTTGGACGTTTTCCACGCTGTTTGCCGCCTGCAAGCGGGAAATTGTGTCGGCGGTAAAATTAGTTACGGTTAATAGCCATTCTCGCCCGTCGATTTGTTGCCAGATGGTTCCTTCGGGAACGCTCTTGGGTGCGCATCCGTCTTTCAATACCGCCCGAATACGCCGGGTCGTGGAAAGCAAATCCTTGACCGGCTCATCGAGTTGCAATCGGCCGCCGAAAATCAGTCCCACGCGGTCGGCTATTCGTTCCACGTCCTCGATGGAGTGACTGGAAAAAAGCACCGTGCACTCGCGCCGGCAAATCACCTCGAGCAAGGAATCGACGAACTCTTCACGTATCACGGCGTCCAGGCCGGAGGTCGGCTCGTCCAGAATGAGCACGTCCGGCTCGTAAGCCAGAGCCAAAAGCAGCGACAATTGTGCAAGCGTGCCCTTGGAAAGATGCTTGACTTTTTTGTTTGGATCGAGTTCAAAAGCGATTAAAAGTTCGCCGCACAGTTTATCGTTCCAGGTGTCGCGGAATGCACGGCAAAAGCGAATCACTTCGCCTACCCGCATCCAGCGATAGATAGTGTGCGTCTCCGGAACGTATCCCACTATCCGCTGAATTAGATCGGGTTGGTCGGCAACGTTTAATCCGATTACGCTTGCTCGGCCGGCGGTTATTTTTGTCAGGCCCATGAGCATTTTGATAAGAGTAGTCTTTCCCGCGCCGTTGGGGCCGATCAGCCCGAACACGCAACCTTTTGGGATTTCCAAGTTGACGCGGTCCACGGCGACAAGCCGCCGGTAATGTTTTGTGAGTTGTTCGGCTTTAATCATGGCTTAAGCGCCTTTTCCACGAGATTTCGTATTTGATCTTCCGAAAGGTTGGCCTCGCGTGCAATGCGGATGGCCCGGTCCAGGAGTTGGAAACAAGTCCGCTCGCTATTGGTTTGGGCACGGTTGATGCCCGATTCGGCGACATACATGCCCGAGCCTTTTCGGGCTTGGACAAGCCCTTCTTTTTGCAGGTCCTCGTAAGCGTGTTGTACGGTGTGGGGGTTTACGACCAATTTCATGCCCAATACCCGTTTGGAGGGCAAGGCCTCGTCCGCACGATAAATGCCGGCAGCAATCGAACTCCGCAGATACTCGGCTATCTGCTTGAAAACAGGCACCTGGCTGGAGGGGTCGATACGCATTTTTCATCCCACTGATCTACTGATATAGATCAATATACCAGTTTGATCGGTTTAGTCAAGTGATTTTTCCACATTTTTCTGTTTCCCCGTTACCCTGCGGGCCTGTACTGCCGTCTCGTGGCTCGGCGGTTTCCACGCTCTCTACTTTTACTGCCCACTGTCCACTGCCCACTGCCCACTATTCACGGCCCACCGCCCACTTTTCCTCCCTTAAACTGGCATTTCCTTGGATTGTGTTACATGGTTACAATCCGCCGCGATTTTAATGCGCCCTCACCCTAACCCTCTCCCAGAGGGAGAGGGCAGTGCGCGGATAGGCAAGGAGGCCGGGTGTGGTTCGGATATTTTCCGTGGCCAATCAGAAAGGAGGTGTAGGCAAGACCACGACTGCCGTTAATCTGGCCGCAGGGTTGGCCAAGGCCGGGTCGCGGACATTGTTGGTCGATCTTGATCCGCAGTGCAACGCCACAAGCGGATTGGGCCGGCAGCCCACCAGCGGTCATCCGCTGGTTGCCTGTGTACCGTTGCGTCAGGGCATATGTCAGAGCGACGTGCCTGGTCTTGATCTTTTGCCCGGCAGCCGAAGTTTTCGCGACGTGGAGGCATTGACCCGAGACGACCGGCGTCAGACCGCCCGGTTGCGCGAGCAGTTATCCGGGGGTTTTAACGCTTACGATTTTGTATTGATCGATTGTCCGCCATCGCTTGGGCCGCTTACCCGGACGGCCCTGGCCAGTTCGACGGAAGTTTTCATGCCCATCCAGTGCGAGTATTTTGCCATGGAGGGGCTGACGCAGATGATCGAGGTCATCCGCGACGTGATGCAAAACGAGCCTAACCGACTCCAGTTCGGCGGCATCGTGCTGACGATGTACGATCACACGCTGGAACTGACGCATGAAGTGGACGAGGAGGTGCGGGATTTTTTTGGGGAGATCGTGTTTCGCACGGTCGTTCCCCGCGACGTGGCCGTTGCCGAAGCGCCCAGCCACGGAAAACCGGTGACCGATTACGCGCCCCGGTCAAGGGGCAGTCGAGCTTATATTGAACTTTGCATGGAGGTGCTTGAACGTGAGTAAGGAAAAACGACTAGGCCGCGGGTTGGAATCGCTTTTGGGGCAGATTTCCGCCAGGAACAAGTCGGCATTGCCGGCACAATACAACCGCGCGCCGGGCGCGATTGACTCGCCTATAGGGCAGGCGAAAGAAGAACCCGTCGGGATTGCGCCGCATCCTCGGCCTTCGCCGCCGCCCGACTTTTTTGAATATCCGGGTGGAAATTCCTTGTCTGCGATAAATACGCCCCTGGATCAGCCTGCCGCTCAGCCCTTTGGGCAGCCGGTCGAAACGGCAACGCCGCAGACGGAACCCCCGCGAGTGCGGATCGATCAGATCGACGGTAATCCAAACCAACCGCGCCAGGATTTCGATGCGGATGAATTGAAAAAGCTTTCCGAGAGCATTTCGGCCCACGGGCTGTTGCAACCTGTCGTGGTGCGCCGCGTGAACGACCGTTACCAGATTATCGCCGGCGAGCGCCGTTTGCGCGCGGCGGTACAAGCCGGCTGGACCGAAGTGCCGGTCAATATCATCGAGGCCGACGACCGCCAAACCGCTGAACTGGCCATTATCGAAAATCTCCAACGCAAAGACCTGAACGCCTTGGAAAAGGCGGCTTGTTTTCAACGCTATCTGGAACAGTACGGCTCGACGCAGGAAGAACTGGCGTCGCGATTAAATCTGGATCGCTCGACCATTGCAAACCTGATCCGCCTCTTGGAACTGCCCGGGGCGGTGCAAGACGCCCTGCGCCGAGGCGAGCTTACCCCCGGACACGCCCGGGCGCTTTTGCCCCTGGGCGATGAACGCGAACAGATCGAATTCGCCGCGCGGATCAAACGCGAGGGGCTGAACGTGCGCCAAACCGAAGCTCTAGTGCAACAGATGATCGACGCCGTGGATCAGGAACCCTTGGCCGTGGTCGACCGCGAAGGGCGCTCTTCGAAAATCACCCGGGGCCAAAACGAACATCTAGCGGAATTGGAGCAGCAGTTCCGCGCGGCATTGGGGCTTAAAAAGGTGCAAATCACCGCCAACGCCCGGGGACGCGGCAAACTGGTGATCCATTTCCGCGATCACGATGAGTTCGATCGGGTGCGGGAACATATTTGTGGCAATCCGAATGCGGATGTCCGCAGTCAAGTGGGATGAAAATTTAAGAATAAATGACAATTTTTGGGTGCCATGGCCACGCTTGCGTGGCCATGTTTATAGGCATTTCCCATGCTCATGCAAGCGTGAGCATGGCACCCAACGCTTGCGGCCGGTTAAAAGCGTGGTAAAATAAGCTGTTTGCGGGGCGTGGCGCAGCCTGGCTAGCGCGTCTGGTTTGGGACCAGAAAGTCGGAGGTTCAAATCCTCTCGCCCCGACTTGTTCACAGGGGATAAGTCCAGCAATTGGACTTATCCCCTTTTCTTCCCACGATTATTCGGAAGTGCCGATCAATGACCACATCTTTTGCTGACATGCCATCGTGGGTAATCGTAGCTGTGTTGGCTCGTATTGCCCGTTTCATTCAGCACTTTGTTGGGGACAGAAATGTCACAACGTATGATGAATTGCAACGCGAGGCCGTTGACAAAGCCATCCAGGTAGCCGAGGAATCGGCACGAAACGCGATTGCTGACCCGAGAGCATCAGAATTTGCCGATAGCGCTCGTAGAGTATCCGAAGACGCAATTCGGAATGGCGATACCCGCGCCGATGTGGCCGCCTTATGCGCATCAGAAGCCGCAGCGGCCGTGCAATTAGCAACGGACAGGCAAAACCTTGTGAAGGCTGCGGCGAGAGTGATGGAATACATCCGAAGACTTGATAAGCCTGAATGCGACCGCATTTTAGAGGATGACATCGCGGAATTTGTGAAGTTGGCTCGCGGGCTAACGAACAACGATCCTGCGCCCACCGCCCCCGCCGAACTCGATCTTGTCCACCGCCAAGCCATCCATGAGGCTGGTCACGCCGTGGCTGCCTGCCAGTTGGGGATTCCGTTCGACACGGTCAGAATAATCTATAATGCGGAAGTGGATTTCGCATATGACTCAAACGACTACAAGATGCAACTAGGTTACGCGGCTGGAGCTGCTGCCGAAGACCTTGTATTTGGAAGGCGACGAGATTGGGGATGTGTTGATGATCGGCGCAAGCATGAGAACCATGGTGGAACTGATTTTGAGAGCGATGTAGCCGAGATTCGGAAATATGCTTGGTTCAGTAATCGTGTCCTGCTAAAGGTTGCGTCCTTGCTAGTACCTGACCACAACTAATATTGTTGATACGTAAGCATGATGGTATGCTTCCTTATATTAGAGAAACGAATCTCGAACAAGGAAGTTCATCATGCCAAAAAAACGATTTATAGTAAC
>JBEKIK010000186.1:0-4971 GCA_050011795.1 Thermoguttaceae bacterium
TGTTCATTTCGGCTTCTACGGCGATTAAAAAGTCGGCGAAACCGGGCAAATTAACCGCCCGGTACGACACCCACAAGCCCACAAGACCCAATATGCCGGGCAGCCAAAAGGAAATACCAAAAGCCTTGTTGCCGATACTGGCGTCTAATGTCTGGTAAAGGCGGAAAAAGCCCAGGGAAATCGCTATGGCCAGCGCGGCGAAGGTCACCTGCCGGGTGATTCGCCCTTGGCTCCGCTTGTAAATGCCCACGCTAAGTAATTCTTGGAAAATTGCACCCATATCAGGGCCCGGTTTTCAGGGTTCGGTGTTTTCGGTTCAGGGTTCGGGGTTCAGGGGAGAACTTCAAGATTCAAATACTGAACCCTGTATCCTGAACCCTGAACCCTTTTGTCTCCAAATGGCAGGGGCGGGGGGGATCGAACTCCCAACCGCTGGTTTTGGAGACCAGTGCTCTACCAATTGAGCTACACCCCTGCATGTTTTTGGGGATGTCCGCGGTGAAACTGATTATGTATCCGAGCGACGATTGCCTGCAAACCACAGTGTTATTTGATGACTTTGGTCACTACGCCGGAACCGACCGTTCGGCCGCCTTCACGAATAGCGAACCGCACGTTGGCGTCCATGGCGATTGGGGAGATCAGTTCGACTTTGAGTTTGACGTTATCGCCGGGCATGCACATTTCGGCGCCGCCCAGCAGGTTGGCCGAGCCGGTTACGTCCGTGGTGCGGAAGTAAAATTGGGGCCTGTAACCGCTGAAGAACGGGGTGTGGCGGCCGCCTTCTTCCTTGGACAACACGTAGACTTCGGCCTCGAACTCGGTGTGCGGGGTGATGGAACCGGGCTTGGCCAGCACCTGGCCGCGTTCGATTTCCTCCCGTTTGATGCCGCGCAACAAGCAACCTACGTTGTCGCCGGCCTGGCCTTGATCCAGGGTCTTGTTGAACATTTCCACGCCGGTTACCACCGTTTTCCGCGACTCGGGGACGAAACCGACGATTTCGATTTCTTCGCCCGTCTTGATCATGCCGCGCTCGATACGGCCGGTTGCCACCGTGCCGCGGCCTTCGATCGAAAACACGTCTTCAACGGCCATGAGGAAAGGCTTGTCGACCTCGCGCTGCGGCTGGGGAATATAGGCGTCGATGGCGTCGAGCAATTCGCCGATGCACTTGGTGGCCGCCGGATCGTCGGGGGTTTTGTATGCCGATAGGGCATCGCCGCGGATGATGGGAATTTCGTCGCCCGGGAACCCGTAATGCGTCAACAATTCGCGGAGTTCCAGTTCCACCAATTCCAGCAGTTCCGGGTCATCGACCAGGTCGATTTTGTTGAGGAACACGACCAAAGCGGGCACGTTCACCTGGCGGGCCAAGAGCACGTGTTCGCGGGTTTGGGGCATGGGCCCGTCGGCCGCGGAAACCACCAAAATGGCGCCGTCCATTTGCGCGGCGCCGGTGATCATATTCTTGATGAAATCGGCGTGGCCCGGGCAGTCGATGTGGGCGTAATGGCGCTTATCGGTCTCGTACTCCACATGCGCGACCGCGATTGTGAGGGTTTTGTATTCGTCGCGGACCGTACCGCCTTTGGCGATATCGCCGTATGACTTGAACTTAGCGAGGCCTTTTTTGGCTTGCACCGCCAAAATGGCGCCCGTCAACGTGGTTTTGCCGTGGTCAATGTGGCCGATGGTGCCGACATTGACGTGGGGCTTACTGCGAGTAAATACTTCCTTGGCCATGTCTTTGTCTTTCTCCCTGCGTTGGATCAAGCGGGTAGTTTAAATACATTAAAGCGGACGATGAGAATCGCACTAATTTGTAGGACGGATTTGAAATCCGTCTTACAATGGCTTTCCACCGCCCGACAAAAAGCTGCTGAGGGGGTTCGAACCCTTGACCTCGTCCTTACCAAGGACGCGCTCTACCGACTGAGCTACAGCAGCCCGCGTGGTTGTTCGAGCCCTCATTGGTTTTCGAGTGCGATCTAACCGCCGCACTCCGGTGTTTGTTCTCCTTTTATATTCTTTCCCATTGCCCGCAGAGCGGGTGAAGGGAGTCGAACCCTCGTGAATAGCTTGGAAGGCTATGGCTCTACCGTTGAGCTACACCCGCATGGGGTGAATTTCCTCATTCGTCTTGCACAATGGGGGGTGAAGGATTTGAACCTTCGAAGGCATTGCCATCAGATTTACAGTCTGACCCCTTTGACCACTCGGGAAACCCCCCTCCTAATCCAGTAATATTCCTGATTACTAATAAAATTCCCGCTCACGAAAGCGGGTGAAAAAATACGCACAATCCGCCGGGCTTTTTCACAGGGGTTTCCAGTACGAGCTAGCGGAGGGACTTGAACCCACAACCTGTTGATTACAAATCAACTGCTCTGCCGATTGAGCTACGCTAGCCGGTCGAGCCGATCCACGCGAATCTCTTAATATAACCAAGCTCAAATTTGATGCAAGGCGGCTGTTCCTGAAAAATGCCCTACCCAATGCCAAAAAGAAAAAATCTTTTCGGAAACCACCCAAAAGAATGGCCTTTTCGCCTCCTCGCATTCCAAACACATAAATCTCACTCAACCAATCCCCTCATAATGTGTATGCGGATACTGCGTCAAGTGCAGAGTGTAAAAATGAAGAGTTTTGAACCCGAATCCTGTCCCCTGTCTGCTTTCCATTATCTCCTATCCGCTACGGTGGCACTGACGAAAAGGGCTGGGGTTGTGTGCCACTGGCTCTGCCAGTGTTTGGGGCTTCCTTGACGTTCCATCGTGTTACGGATTGAAGCAGATGCTTGTAAATCTTCTCGGGTATACCCATCTATCGATGATTCACCTGTTATAGGAAAAGACATATTAGCTGATAGAATTGTTGGTTTGCCATTTACGAATCGGCAAGCCGACAATTGTTATTTTGACCGAGGGAATTTCCTATTATCGGGTTATCGGGTGTGAATGATATTAACTAATACAGCGGGGGATGACGGCTATTTATTCAGGCGACTTTTCTTCTTTGTATTTTCAGAGGGTGAGGAAACATGCTCATCCTGTGGTGATTTTTCCAGGGCTGTCATAGCAAAATGATAGAGTTCCTTATAATGCTCTGTAATCTCTTTGTCCATTTCGCTAAGTTCGTGCTTCGCGCCGCCAGTGACGCTTTTGGTATTCTTGCTCGCCGCCTTTAGATCCCTTGTGGCCATCCCTTCATCTGCGTCTGCGACGCGACCCGACTTGCGATATGGGTGGGCTGCGGCTGCGCGGGCGTCTGCTTCCTGACGTATGGCTTGCTCTCTTGCCTTATACTGAGCCTGTGCCACCGGCATAAGGATTTTATCTTTTTCCTTCTTGATTCTGTCTTTCTCATCTGCAAACCATTTCCCCATACTCTTCTTTAAATCGCTTTCGGTATCGGTAAGTTCTTTTTCAACAGTGGACAGCCTTTTTTGTGCTACATCAAGCTGTTTTGCATCGTCAACGGCCACAAAGTCGCTTCCCTTGCGAACAACCAGGGTTTCACTCTGCAAATTACCCTTGTTCCACTCCTGAATAAGCCAGGGCGCGCCGTCCTTAAAAAGACATGTTATGCCGTCATTCTTGTTATCCTGGTATTTGGAATATAGGACCAAGTTTTTATCCTCATCCCAAAGGCGAAACGCCCCCTGACGTTGGCCCTCGGGATAGAATGCCAGCATCTTTATATTGCCATTCTCGTGGAGTGTAACAGAAGGGCCGTCAAGTCTTCCTGAATAGCGGCTGTGCATTCCTTTAAGATTTCCTTCGGCGTACTTTTCCGCAAAGAACGCATTATCCGGCGGAAACCATTCCTTCCACTTAGGTTGAATCGCAAAGATGGCGGTCTTAACTACGGTCCCCGAAGGCAATTTTATCGAATCATCAGTCTTTGCAATTGCCAGAAAAAAGACTGCCAAGAAACAGAGTGTGATTTCTTTCATCATCCATTCCTTTCACGCTGGAGATTGGACTAGACGATAGCTCCCTCATTTCCATCAAACATAATACAATGACAAAACACTTGCAATCCCCACCCAAACTGGTAAAATCGACGTTATTTGGGAAGGCTGGCCAGCTATCGGCCAAGAATCGGGGGCGAAAAGGGTAAGAACTATTTTTCAGCAGGTGAGCGATGCTCCAACAGGCAATTCTTCCCGAAAATAATTCTGCCTCCCAATGCAGACGATTATCCGATATCCCCTAAATTTCCTTGACTTTTAACGCAGTCGCTAGCCTGGAAATTCGATTTTCTCCTCCTCCACCGCTTTTCGCAACTTGCTCAGCGCCCGGGCTTCGATCTGGCGGATCCGTTCCTTGGTCACTCCCAATTCCACGCCTACTTGTTTGAGCGTAAGCGGTTCTTCGCCGCGTTTCAGGCCGAAGCGGCGGAAGATGATCTTTTGTTCCCGCTCGTCCAGGCAGGCGAGGATTTTTTCGATCTGGGCCTCGCGCTGCATCTGGCTGGATTCGATCTCCACCTGGTCGGTGCGTTCATCCTCGGCCGTGGCGAACATCTCCGACTGGCTGCTGCGGAAGCGGTCGTGATAGCGGTGTTCATTGGGAATTGTGCGGGCGAAGTTTTTCATGATCGCCCAACTGGCGTAGGTGCTGAATTTGTTGCCCCGGGCGTAATCGAACTTCTCCACTGCCCGCATCAGCGACATGTTGCCGTCGCTAACCAACTCGAAAAAGTTTTCCGCCTGGCCGACGTGCCGCTTGGCAATTGACACCACCAGGCGCAGATTCGCCCGGACGATTTGGTTTTTAGTGGCCACGGCCTCGTCGTAAATGCGTTCGATGTGTTCCATCAGGGTGCTTTTGGGATGTTCCGCATCGAGTTTCGCCCGCAGTTTGGCGGCTTTATACTTGAGGTAGTTCATTTTGCGGAACAGATGGGCCTCTTGCCGGCGGCTCAGAAGCGGCACTTCATACAAACTGGCCAGATACGGGGGCA
>JBEKIK010000187.1:0-5628 GCA_050011795.1 Thermoguttaceae bacterium
TCGGACTTTTCCACCGAAAAGGTTTTGCCAGAAGTTCATTAGCCACTGCACGAAGTTGCCGAGCGTGGCAAGCAGTTCAAAGCGATTACGCCAGATGGCGAATAAAATCAAGATCGCCAACGCCAAGTAGAAAATCCATTTGAACAAAGCGAGCACGGAATTCATGGGGGCGAACGTGATTTGTGGCAGGGTCCGCGCAGGCGGGATGTTGATCGAGGTTTTACCGCCATCTTGGCGCTGGTTCCGGGCATTGTCAGACGATTGCTTCCCGGCATAAGAGCTGCCCGGCGCCTTGGGCGACGTTTTTTTGGACTTTTCCGACGGCGCCTTTTCCGACGGCGTCTTGTCCGCATTGTCCGCCCTATCCGAGGGCGTCTTGTCTGTATTGTCCGCCTTGTCCGAAGGCCTATTACCGGGCCGATCCGGCGAACCGGATCCCGATTGCCGGTCGTCGCGTTGAGAGCTTTGTGTCGAAGTTTGTTTTTCCTTGACTCCGTCGCTGCCCGGGGCGTTTTGCGATGGCTGCTGGTCGGGCGAGCCGATACGGAAGGGCGGCTCCGAAACGGCGTATTCGGCGTTAGGCCGCGGCAGAAGCATCGCCAAGAGCATCACGCCCGCGATCATAATGCCGCCGATCGTGAGCCAAAGGTTGACGATCAAAAGCGGCATTTCCTGCCGCCGTTGTCTGAGGTAGCGGCGCAAGCCCATCGAATGCATTCTGCCGGGCGGACAGGTCGGCGACGGGGATGAACAACTGGCCGACGCCGAACAGAGGCAACGCGGCCAGCGAAAAGTATATCACCCAAACGCCGGGCGCGTGCGGCCGGCGCCGGCGGTCGATAAACCGCTGCCACCAGCCTGGCGGCTCGTCGCGCGAGGTGGTCGCCTCGATTTCAGGCAATGCGGGCGCAATCTCCTCCTGGATCGATGCCTTGCCCTGCCGATCCAGCCCGACCGCCTCCAACAGGCCTTCGCCGGAGTCTTCCTCGTCCTCGTTTATCAGCGTGCAGTCCCAGGTGAGTTTGTCAGAGGACCACCACACCACTGCGATCAGCCCGCAATTGATGAAAAAAGTCAGCGACTCCAGCATGCCCCCTTGAAATTGCACGTACTTGTTGATGGCCAGCAGGGTGACTAGACCTAAGGGAATGGCGAACAGAATCGCCCGCTCCCGGCCATTCTCGATCGAGATCCGAGCGATCAACACGGCGGCCATGACGAACAAGGCAAATATGTATTGCAATCGCTCTTGAAAATTGCCCTGATAAAAAACCTGTATCAGGAAAAACACAAGACTGCCGACCATCGTCATGATCAACGCCGGACTGATGGCGATGACAAGGTAATCGAGCAGCGTCTTCTTGAGCCGGCGGGCCATGGGAGTGGAAATCCTGTTTATATTATATTGTAACGGATTTCCGACCCATGCGTAAACAGCCGAACTTTTTGATTTTATCGGCCCATTGAAACGGCGAGTTCTTCCAGGCCCAGGCGCTTCATCTTTTTATAAAGCGTGGTGCGATTTATGCCCAGGGCTTCGGCCGTGATTTGGCGGTTCCAATTGTTGGTTTCCAGCACTTCTAGGATGATCTGCCGCTCCGGGCCTTCCATGACTTGCTTGAGCGAGCGGTTGTCCAAAGGCTCGATTGCCACTCCGCCGCCGGCGCTGACGTTTGTCGGCAGGTCTTCGATGCCGATGACGTTGCCCTTGCCCAGCAGAACGGCCCGTTCGATGACGTTCTGCAATTCCCGCGCGTTGCCGGGCCAGCGATAGCGCTGCAAGGCCTGCATTGCTTCGTCGGTGAAGCCGTGCACCTTTTTGCCCGAGTCTTCGCATACCCGGCGTAAAAAGTGTTCGGCCAAAAGAGGGATGTCGGAAATGCGGTCGCGGATGGGCGGTAATTCGATATTGATCACGTTGATGCGATAGAAAAGATCCTGGCGGAATCG
Organism: Thermoguttaceae bacterium; assembly: GCA_050011795.1. GTDB lineage: Bacteria > Planctomycetota > Planctomycetia > Pirellulales > Thermoguttaceae > JBEKIK01. The sequence goes on from JBEKIK010000187.1 coordinate 1,951, forward strand.
GCCTTCGGCCACGGCCTTGCCCAGGTCTTCGTTGGTGGCCAGTATGATTCGGGTGTCGATCTTGAACGTTTTATTTCCGCCCACCTGTTCGAACTCCAGGTCCTGGAGCACGCGGAGCAATTTCACTTGCATTCCCGGCGAGGCAGTGGCGATTTCATCCAGGAAAATCGTGCCCCCGTCGGCCTGCAAGAACTTGCCCATCTTTTCCCCGGCCGCGCCCGTGAAAGCGCCGGCCACGTGACCGAATAGTTCGCTTTCCAGCAGGGTTTCGGGCAGGCTGCCGCAAGCCACTTCTACGAACGGTTTATCGCGTCGGCCGCTGCGGCGGTGAATCGCCCGGGCAATAAGCGATTTGCCGGTTCCGCTCTCGCCGGTGATGAGCACGGTGGCCCGGGTGTCGGCCACGGCGTCGATCACGTCGAAGACTTTCGTCATGCGATGATCGCGGCCCACGATGTTTTCCATGCCGTAGCGCATATCGAGCTGGGCTTTGAGCGTCTTGTTTTCCTCGAGCACTTTTTTCTGGTTCATGGCCCGCTGGACGGCCATCATCAGTTCTTCGTCGATAAGCGGCTTGGTAAGGAAATCGAAAGCGCCCTGACGAATGGCTTCCACTGCGGTGTCCACGGTGCCGTAGCCCGTGATCATTATTATCGCGATGCCCGGGTAATTTTTGCGGCAATAGGCCAACAGATCGAAACCGTCTTCGGCGCCCAGACGGACGTCGGCCAGAACCAGGTCGTAGGTTTTGCGACCGACGGCGGCAGTAGCTTCGGCCAGGGTTGAGGCGGTATCGGTGGGATAACCCTGATCGCGAAGCCAATCGGCCATCGAGGCCAGCACCTGGCGGTCGTCGTCTACCAGCAAAATCGTGCCTTGTTGTTTCATAATGTCTCCCGGTCCCTTACCAAAGGCTGTTGCAAAATATCTACGTTACAGGGCACCCCCTGTCAAAACATAAACATAGATAAAAAGGGTATTTTGCCGGTAAATAAATGTTGACCGGGAATTAGGTGCGGTTTTTCTATTAATACCAATTAAAATGGGACTATGAAATGGAACGGAATAGTTTGTTTCCCCCCCTGTTTTTACGGTAAATAGTACATAAACAACCATAATACTTCATCCTTTAAGCGTCATATTTTCTCCCCTCGTATTGGCCCTTGAATTCGCATTTATCCCGCTGAGTCGGGGGGGTTATTTCGTTTCTTTGGGGGATTTCATGCTGCTCGATAGTGTACTAGGATAGAGTATCCCCCTTTTTAAGCGACCGACATTTGAGGGAAGCCATTTTGGGGACTTTGAGTTTTAAACGGAAAAATGAAAAAAATGAACGAGCGCCGAAAAACAAGAGGAGTCACTTTTTCTTCTCTTTTTTACAAAAAACGTAATGAGCTTTTTCCATTAGGGCCGTTTTGCGGTCGAGAAAATTTTAAGGGAGGCTTCAGATGCCTATTCGTCTATTAATTTGCGATGACCATGAAGTCATTCGCACCGGTCTGGCTTGTTTATTGGCCGGGACCGACATTCAAATCGTTGCCGAGGCGGCCAACGGCAAAGACGCCATAAAGGCCGCCTTGAAGGAAAAACCGGATGTGGTCTTGCTCGATATCCGCATGCCCGACGGCGACGGCCTGTCCACATTGGAAAAACTTCGGGCAAAGATACCGGAGAGCCGCGTGGTGATGTTGTCCACCTATGACAATCCCACCTACATTGCCAGGGCGGTTGCGCTAGGCGCCTGCGACTACGTGCTGAAAGGCTCGGCGCGCGAAGATATAATTGCAACAATCGTCGCGGCCGCGGCCGGCGAATCGCCCAGCCGCAGCGGAGAAATGAAACGCATTGCCGCCGCCATGAAAGTCCGCCAGGTCATCGACGACGACGACATCCCCTTGACCCAGCGCGAGACACAAGTCCTCCGCCACGTGGCCCTGGGCTTAAGCAACAAGGAAATCGGCAAATCCCTGGAAATCAGCGTCGAAACCGTCAAGGAACACGTGCAAAACATACTCCGCAAGATCGCCGTCAGCGACCGCACCCAGGCCGCCGTGTGGGCCGTGCGAAAGGGATTGGTCTAAGAGCATCCGGCGAAATGATTTATGCCGCTGCATCTTTGAAGCCGCGGAGCGGCGACAGCATGTAGCCGAGGGCGCTAGCACTCGTTGTTACATACATATTGCCGGATGGACGACCGAGAGGGCCGTTTACGGTCTTTTTCCGCATCGCGGTGTAAGGCCCGGCGTTTAGAGATCGTCCACCTTTATTGGTATTTCAGGCAATTTGTTTGTTTGTCGGGGTAATGAATACTGGCCATTTTGAAATGAAACGCAAGATCGTGCAAAAAAGCGATCTATTCCGGTGTCGTAACTCCCTACAATATAACACCATAAAAGTTGGACTGTCTCTTTACGCCTGGGATTGGGAGAATTCCACAATCTCTTTCATGCAGCCCCTTTAGGGGCGGCTTAAGACTGGACGAACCTCGTGAACGGGGTTGACATTACAATTTTATTGTAACGGTTTTCGGACCAAGGCGTAAACGCCTGGGCTAGATAAAAAATTACTCGGTACTCGTTCCCACGCTCCGGCGTGGGAACGCACGTCTTACTCATCGCAACACTTGCTCCCGGCACAAATCCGGCAGCATCTCGACGCTTTTTAGGTGCCGGGCCTCAATTCCTTCGGCGGCCAATTGGGCCGATGCATTAAGAAACTCCGTATCGTCGTACAGGTTCAAAATCGCGGTTACGGCAAATCCTTTGCGGCGCATCTCGCCCAAAGCCACGGCCGTATCGATGCTCAGCGAGGCCAAAAGCGCCACCACCGTGGCGTCGCGGGGAATGCGGCCTTCGGTTTCGGCAAGCAGTTGGGCGAAACTCAATCCGTCGGTCAGTTCCACCCGGGCGAGCGTTTCCAGGATTCGCATCAATTGATCCGCTCCGCGCCGGGTCTGGACGATCACCGGCTGGAGCCGGTCGCTCGCCTCCAACATGCCCGCGGCCCGCCGGGCGGCCTTGCGCGAGCGGATGTCGTAGTCCCAGCCTTCCTGGCGGATGCGGTCGGCCGCGTCGCGCCCGTTGCTGACCAGCCCGATCTGCTGATCCATTTCGTACACGGCATTGGCCAGCGATGCCGCCGCGCTAACGCCCAACTCCGAACGGTAAGGCTCGTGATGCGGGTCATACGCCCTCTGGTGCAAATCCAGCACAATTGTTGCCCCCACGATGCAGGACGGCTCGTAGATTTTACAGTGGAGTTGGCCGGTCCGGGCTGTGGCCCGCCAGTGCACGCGATTCAACGGATCGCCGGCCTCGTACCTGCGCACGCCGGCGATTCGCGTGGGGTCTTCGTAAAGGCGGTGCAAGATGCGGACCTCGCCGATGGGCCGGCGCGAAGCCAATTCAAAACCCTCCAATGGCACGACCTCCGGATACACCAGCAGAAAGTGCGGCGCGGTTAGCACGCGATAGCGCCGGTGCAGTCCGAACAAGTCGCCGGTCTCGACAATAAGCGGGCCGATCTGGTGGTATCCGCGGCGATTGCACTTCAACTGATAAAAAATCGTACGCTTGCCGCAGCCGGCGAGTATGGCCAACTGGATGCGATCCCCCCGCACTTGCAGACTCGGCGGCTGGTAGATAAAGGCCCGGCGCGGCAATAAGTCCTCCAGCAGCA
>JBEKIK010000188.1:0-4958 GCA_050011795.1 Thermoguttaceae bacterium
GGCCGGGAAATTCTGGAACGGGCCGGATTGGCCATAGTCGAATCCGACCTGATCGGCCTGGAACTGCCCGAGACGCCTCAACCGCTCTTGGAAATCTGTACCGCCCTTCTCCAAGCCGAGGTGAACATCATCCAAGCCTATCCCCTGCTGGTCCCTCCCCGCGGCCGCGCGGCGGTTGCGCTAATGGTCGACAACATCGAAATGGGCCAAGAAACCCTAGCCGCCAAAGGCTTCAGGATGCTCACCGAAAACGATTTGATGGAAGGCGAAGTATAGAAAAGGATTAGAGAATTAGCAGGCACCATGCCCGTGCTTGCGCGGGCATGATACTCGCGTCATTTATCATTAAACTTCTCCGGCAGATCCCGCATCTTGCGGATTTGCAAGTGCGAGAGCGCAGGTGGCCCCAGAGCATTTACTTCCCTGGAATAAACCGGTCTTTGATCCTATTCAAATTCCCCGGGCAGGTTGTGCATCTTTCGTATTTGCACGTGCGAGAGTGAATCCCAGGAGACCATGATAATCGTATAGGTTCCATCCATTTCCTTGACTGCGAAGACCCCTTGATGTTGAAGGGAGAGTTTTTTCGAGTACAGATCGGGCTTGTAAACTTCGCCGTTTCGCAAGATTATTTCCAATACTGCGTCTTTGGGTTTTTCAGCCCAGAGTTGTGCAAACACTCGGGCCATGGAAGGCGCAGCAGCGGTCGAGCCTGCTTGGAGCCTGGCGGCCGTGCTGGCGCTCGTCTTGATGGACGAAGTGGATTTAGGGGGCTGAAAAATGGTGGCGCTCGATTCGCCCGTGGATTTTTTCTCCAGTGCATCGAGCGAAATATGCGAATCGGCCATGTTCATACCATGGCTTGCCGACACGGCTCCTTGTTCGACCGCCGTCTTTTCGCCGGCCCCGTCGGAGGGTATGAGAAATTTCACCCCGCATTTTGGACATTTAGCTTCTAGTCCCGCTCGATCGTCGGAACAGCGGATTTTATGATTGTTTGGGCATAGAAATTCGATCACACTCACCTCCTATTGCAAAACAGCCCGAATTTATCGAATCTCTCTCTCATTAAGAGAGTTCTTATTGTTTGCCATTTCGGCCGGCTTGTGATCTAAAAACTCAACTCGATGATGTATTTCGCGTTCCTAAAAGCCCTTCTCGATTCCTCCATTTCGATTGGCAACAAAATCCAAAACCCACCAATATGGGTGGGGTAATTATTGATTGTGCTAAACAGAAATCAAAACTCGACCGCCGGGACTACCCAAGACCTGATGAATAGGCCCAACGAACGCTGAAAACTCGATTTTCCAAAGGAGATGGGTATCGCCTATTTACCGCGGCCGACCTATTTTTATTGATCCTACTTTATCGATCACGCAAATACAACCAGAATTCCAGGAATTTTTTGTTTTTAGGGCAGGTTCATCGGGCATATTCCTTGACTCTATCGCGGGGTATAGGAAACTATTGAAGTTTGCACGGCAAATGAACCGAGGCCGTCCAACGGACGGCCGGATAATGTGGCAATAGGTTTACTTGGCAGGTCCATTATCCAAGCAAACATTAATATATTAGGAATCAGAGTTAGAGCACACTTTGATCGCGAGAAACCGCATGTCGATTCTTGTTGTTTGTCCAGGTTGCCGGAAGCGTTTTGCGGTCAATGAAAAATTCGCCGGAAAATCCGGCCACTGTCCGAATTGCAAACATCCAATCGCGGTTCCCGCCAAAGACGACAAAGTCATAATCCACACGCCCGAACAATTCGATAATGGCGGTCACAGCACCACCGGTCAACCGGTGCTTATGCCTATTGCACGGCAGGAAGCCAAATTCAATCCCCTGGCTGCGGCGGGCATCGCCTGTGTTGCAACGGCGATTTTCGCCGGGGCCTTGCTGGGCGGGAAAATAGGGCTGTTTAAAGATAACCCCCTTGTCACCGCCTTGGGATTGGCGCTGATTTCACCCCTATTGGTCATAGCCGGTTATAGCTTCCTTTACGACGATGAATTGGAACCCTATAAGAGCAAATCGCTTTTCATCCGCTCGGCAATTTGCGGATTGATTTACGCCCTGCTGTGGGGCGTGTTCGCTTATATGTCCGATATTGTCTTGACCGGCGACGTCTGGAACTGGGTTTTTATCGCCCCGCCGTTTTTCGCCGCCGGCACTATGATTGCCGTAACCACGCTCGATCTGGATTATGGCAATGGGTTTTTCCATTACTCTTTTTACCTCTTGGTAATAATCCTCCTCCGCTGGACCGCCGGACTGGGCTGGATTTGGGATATAAAATAGGCAATAGGTTATAGGCTATAGGTCATAGGTAATAGGATGGAGAATGGAAAAGAAAAACTGTAAACTGATAATCACTTAACATCACCTATAACCTATAGCCTATAACCTATTACCTACCCATGCCTTCTCTACTCGACATACCTGAACTTGTTGCTTTGGATTCTCGGCGCTCGATGGTCCGCATTCCGCCCGAGGTGGACGTGCCGTTGACGGCCCGAGTAAGGCAACTTATCGACGCCGCCGATTTCCGCCGGCTGGGGCGGATCAGCCAATTAGGCTTGGTATCGCTGGTTTATCCGGCCGCTATTCACACCCGTTTCGAGCATTGCCTGGGCGTGTATCGCTTGGGGTTGTTATATCTGAAGCAGCTTTCGCACGACCAGCGGTTTACCGACGCTGTTCACCCTCGTGAGGCCGAGGTCTTTATCGCGGCCGCCCTGCTGCACGACCTGGGCCATTGGCCGTTTTGTCATCCGATCGAAGATATATGCCTGCCCAGCGTGCCCAGCCACGAACTTTTTGCAAACAGTTTTATGTTGGAAGGTGAAATTGCCGATGTTTTGCGGCACGATTGGGACATTAACCCCCGCGACGTCGTGGCCCTGCTTAGCGAAAAACCCCGCGACGCCGCTTCGCGCATCTTGCACAGCATGATCTCAGGACCGATCGACATCGACAAGATGGATTATCTATTCCGCGACAGCCTGCACGCCGGAGTGCCGTACGGTCGGCACTTCGATCAGCAGCGCCTGCTGGGCAGTTTGTGCTTGAACCAATCGGGCGACGGAGTGGCCATTACCGACAAAGGCAAAACCGCCGCCGAACTGATGGTTTTCGCCCGCTATGTGATGTTCAGCGAAGTGTACTGGCATCACGGCGTGCGTTCGGCCACGGCCATGCTGCAACGGGCATTTTACCTGCTGCACGGCTCGCTGGACCTGGATGCGCTGTTCCGCATGACCGAGCAGGAGATGATCGCCGAACTGCTCCGAGCCGGCGAAGGCACTCCGGCGGGCGAATTGCTCGGCGGACTTTTCGGGCCTACGCGTCAATTGTACAAACGCCTGGCCCAATACAGTTTTATCGAGCACCGCGATTTTTATCAGCGTCTGACCCACCGGCCATACCCCTGGCTGGTCGCCTGCGCCGAGCAATTTGCGGCCGCCGTGAGCACGGCCTTGGGCCGCGTGGTTGCTTCGCACGAAATCCTATTCGACGCCCCGCCGATCAAAAAGGAAGTCGAATTCAACGTCGAAATCTTTTTCCCCAAGGAAGGCATGTACCGCCACCTTGGCGAAGTTTCGCCTGTGATCCACACCCTGGCCACCCAACAATTCGACGACTACGTAAAGCGAGTCCGCATCTTCGGCCATCCGCGATTAATCAACGATCTCCGCCGCTTGCCGAACCTGCCGGAGTTGCTGGATGAGGCAATCACACGGACGGAATGAAATGCTTAGTAGGTCAGGCACTCCGTGCCTGACAATTGCCTGCCAATCTGTAGGGCAACATGTACATAATTTAATTGTCAGGCACTCCGTGCCTGACAATTGTCTGCCAATCTGTAGGGCAACATGTACATAATTTAACTGTCAGGCACGGCATGCCTGACCTACATCTTGCCTTTTATTTCTTCTCCTTCGGCGATACGGTTGTGGAACCTATCGGGCGGTCCCTATAATCTATCTTTCCAACCAGCTTGCTGAAATATGCAGGCACTTTCGCCACAAACGTTAGCGACTCGCCGCTTGTAGGGTGTTTGAAGGAAATCGTTCGGGCATGAAGTGCAAGATGTGTGTATGATGCACCGCCTTTTCCGTATTTCTTATCGCCTACGATCGGGTGCCCAATGCCGGCCAGATGCACGCGGATCTGGTTCTTTCGGCCCGTCAGCAGATCAACTTCCAACAGAGCAAAATCCTTTGTCTGACGGAGCACTTTATATGCGGTATGCGACAATTTGCCTTTGGCCGGGTCCGTCGTGGAGTACACCACCTGTGCTCTGTTTTCGGCCAGGTATGTACTAATGGTTTGGGAACTTTTTTTGCACTTGCCATGAACCACGGCCAGATACTTTTTCTCGGTCTCATTCCACTGGCCCTGCAAACGGAGCTTGGCCTGTTCGCTTTTTGCGAAGATCATTATCCCCGAAGCTTCCCTATCCAGCCGGTGCACGACGAAAACGCGTTCCCTGGCCCTGGGGCGGCCCTTGCGGACATAATTCGTCAGAATAAAGTAAGCGGTGCGTGATTTTTCCCTATCGGTGCCCACTGTTAAAAGGCCCGCCGGTTTATCCACCACAAGAATATCCCCGTCTTCGTAAACTATCAACAGTCCTTTCGCCAGCGGCCGAGTTCTCGGAATGGAAGGTTTACGCATGGCAATTCCAGAGATTTATTCCTACTTCACATATGCCCACAACGAGCGTAGGCATGACACCGGGCAGATTATATAGGAAAAAAAGGTAACGCTTCAGCCGTGTGAATTAACCTGACCTAAATCGATGTAAAACAATTGAAGAACACTAATCTCCGTTGATCTTCATTATTTGCTTTTATTAGTGCCGATTAGCGAGAATTAGTGTTCCGAAAAAACAGTGAATTTGTTTTAACCTACTTGAAAATACTGCAAAAACTAAAACGTTGCCTTATTTCTTT
>JBEKIK010000189.1:0-4914 GCA_050011795.1 Thermoguttaceae bacterium
GATTGTTTTTTGATAGCGTGCAAAATACCTTCCATTAGGTGACCCTATATAATAAATGACGCATCATCGTAAACATTTTTGCCTCATCAGCAGAATTCGTGGGTGAATTCCGGCTGGGGGGGTCTCCAAGTTGATGATATAAGGCAATCTCGATTGCTTTGTCGCTGAGCGCTGATACCCAGCCACGTCTGAGCGCCTGAAAACCGGCCATCCTAAGAGGAGAAAGGTTTGTCAGGTAGGATCTTCAGCATTCTCTTGCTGAAGGAGGTCCTATATGGCGAATCGGCTCAAGATGGCGAAGATACAGGCGATTTTAACATTACACGATCAGAAATGGCCTAATCGGCGGATTGCCCGGGAACTGGGAGTAGACCGGGAGACCGTTGGAAAGTACGTGCGTGCAGGGAGTTGCGATCCAAAACCAGCCAAAGCGCCCACCGGGTCGGCACTGGACATTACCGAGGGTGAAGAGGCGGTTTTAGCCCAGGCGATGCCTGATATAGTCTTGGAGGCGAGCGAGGCAAAACCGGCCAAAGCGCCCATCGGGTTGGCAATGGATGATGGCGTCGCTGGGGCGATCGCCGGCGGCGAGGTGCAGCGGAGCCAAAGTGCCTGCGAACCATATCGGCAGGTGATTTTGGACAAGCTGGCTACGGGGCTTTCGGCGCAGCGGATTTACGACGACTTGGCTGTGGACGGTTTTGCCCACAAGTACCACAGCGTGCGGCGCTTCGTGGCCCATCTGCAACAAACGCGACCGTTGCCGTTTCGGCGGATGGAGTGCGCGGCGGGCGAGGAGGCCCAGGTGGATTTCGGCAGCGGGGCCTGGATCGAGCAGTCAGATGGAAAGCGAAGAAGGCCGCATGTCTTTCGAGTAGTTCTAAGCCACAGCCGCAAGGGCTACAGCGAAGCGTCTTATCGGCAGACCACGGAGGATTTTTTGCGTTGCTTGGAGAACGCCTTTTGGGCATTCGGCGGCGTGCCCAAGGTGTTGGTGATTGACAATCTTCGCGCAGCGGTCAAGCAGCCTGACTGGTACGACCCGGAGCTTAATCCGATTCTTGACTCCTTCTGCCGGCATTACAACGTTGTCATTTTACCCACGAAACCGCGCACACCTCGACACAAGGGCAAGATCGAACGGGGCGTGGGCTATGTAAAAGGCAATGCCTTAAAGGGTAGGACCTTTACCAGCTTGGAGGCCGAAAACCAGCATTTGCGGCAGTGGGAAGCAACTGTAGCCGACACGCGGATTCACGGTACCACGCGGAAACACGTAGGGCAAGTGTTTACCAACGTGGAGCGCCCCGCCTTGCAGGCGCTACCGACCGAGCGATTCCCTTTCTTTCATGAAGCTCAGCGCATAGTGCACCGGGACGGACACGTATCGGTGGCCAAGGCGTATTATTCCGCGCCTCCGGAGTACGTCGGGCATGAAGTATGGGTCCGTTGGGATAGCCGGATGGTGCGGATCTTCAATCGCCACATGCAACAGATCGCCGTGCATCCCCGACAAGAGCCAGGCCGGTTTAGTACGCTTTCCCGCCACATTCCTGCGGAGAAGATAAGTGGCGTGGAACGCGGCGCCGCGTGGTTATTGAGTAAAGTCCGGCTGATCGGTCCGCAAAGCGTGGCTTGGGCCGAAGCCATGCTCCAGGCCCGGGGACTTCCCGGCGTGCGCGTATTGCAAGGGCTTTTGAGCCTGGCCAACCGCTACCCGGACGAAGCCTTGGAAAAAACCTGTGAAATCGCTCATTCTTATCGAGCCTATCAACTCCGCCCCTTGCGGCAGTTGCTCAAGCGAGGGGCGGGCGCGCTGCAACAAACTTGCTTTATCGAAGAGCATCAAATCATCCGCCCGCTTACGGACTATACCGCCTGGATTGCCGCGGCACTGCGAAACACTCCTGCCACATATGATCCAGACGCCGGTCAGGCAGGTTTTTTAAGGCATGACGAGGGCGTTCGAGTGAATATGAAAAAAGGCCCGCAGGGATCGGGTCCCTCAGGCCTCGGTGCGTTCTCGACGCGCCCTCGATCCGGATATCCCTCGTCGGGTTGCTCCTCAGCATTGCCCGACTCTGTTTCTCCGGACATTCCCAGTGTAACTTCCGTTTCCACTATTGCAAAGGAGCTTTTAACATGAATGATCGTCTGCAAACGGCGCTTAAGCAGTTGCGCCTCTCCGGCATGGCCCAGAGCCTGGACGTGAGGATCCAAGAGGCTGTCGGCCGGCAACTCAGCCACGCCGAGTTTTTGGAGCTCTCGCTTCAAGACGAACTGCTGGTGCGCGAAGAACGACTCATCGCACGGCGGGTGAAGACAGCCGCGTTTCGAGAACTGAAGGTGCTGGACGACTTTGATTGGTCGTTCAATCCGTCCATTTCCAAAAAACAAATCTACGAACTGGCCACCTGCCGCTTTATCCGCCAACCACGCGATGTCCTCTTCCTTGGGCCGCCGGGCGTGGGAAAGTCTTTTTTAGTGCAGGCACTGGGTTACCAAGCCATCAAGGCAGGCTTCCTCGTGTTGTACCGCTCGATATTCGACCTGGTCCGAGACTTTTTTCACGAAGACAATCTGGGCATGGAAGATCGGCTCTTGGCCAAGTGCCTTAAACCTGATCTGCTCCTAATCGATGACATGGGCATGAAGCAATTGCCCAAAAAATCCGGCGAATGCCTGTTCGAGATCATCATGCGGCGCTACGAGACGCGGGCCACAATTATGACCAGCAACCGGCCCTTGGAGGATTGGGGCAAGCTTATCGGCGATGTTCCGGCCGCCACCGCCATCCTAGACCGCTTCCTGCACCACGCCGAAATTATTACTATCACCGGAAAAAGCTACCGCCTGCATCGCCAATCAGCCGCCACGGAGGTTCAAACGGCCGAGCAGAATCATCCCTCCAAGGAAGTAAAACGCATGCGGAGAGAAAAAGCAGAAACCGTTGCGGTTGGCTGATATGCCACTTGCCAAAACCCTGGAAAATCAATTACAAAGACATGCACACAACTGGCTGGTTTTGAAAGCGCCTATAAGTGGCTGGTTTTGAAGCGCTCAGTGACAGCTTCTCTCGGCGAATTCGTTCGCAGACCGTGTAGATGATGAATTTGCTCTCTGCATATTGAGCTTTGATCGCAAATTGTCCATGCGGCTTTTTGTCATCCGTCGTCTTTTCCCCAACCTTTTCTTGCCGAATGAACTCGGCAATCTGCGGAAACAGTTTGTCGAACAACCGCTTAACCGGTAATTTCTGGGCAGCAGCATAGTTTGGCGAGAACAATGCCCTCTTCATCAGTTGCTCTTTGACCTGTGATCTCGTAAACTTCCCTCGGTCGGCAAGGAATTGATAGAGGTCGGTTTCGCAAAGGCGAAGGTAATCATCGCAATCAACCCCAGCGGCCTGGGCGATCAATCCGATGAACAATGGCTGTGAATTCTTGATGTCGAGTTCAATCAACGGGCTACATCCAACTCGCAGATAGTGTCGGAGTTCTCGTGTTAGATTCGACACATTAGAATACATGCGGCGATTACGGGGATCGAACTCGTGGAACCACGATTTGTCCCGAATCCAACGGATTTGTTCACTGTACGCATCTATCCTGCCCTGAATCGTTCCTCGGCGACCATCCTCGGTGAACGAACGCCGAGCCGCAGTCTGCAAGACCTCATCGGGAACGCCATCAATCTCCACTGCTTGCAGATTTCTGACAAGCCATCGTTGCACCGGGTACTTGATGTTCGGGGCCTCTTCCAGACGCTTCAAGACCTTGGCATCAGTGATCTGAACCTTACGGAAGGTTGCCTCTCTATATGCCTTGTTCCGAAACCTGTAGCCATACGCTTGATGCCCTTTCATTCCTCGTGGAACCTCGATCCCAAATCCGTATGGATCGGTCACAATCTTGGTGCGTTCGAGAATACTGGTGTCCAAAAGACGTTTGATTGTCTTCCGCCAGTCGTAGATCCGTTCGTCGGCATAGTCGTAGGCAAGGTCGGTCCAACCATGCCTGGCCTGACCTTTGGTGACCCTAAACAAATGGAGCAGTTGAAATACACAGTAGGCAGGTTCCAATAGGCTTCCGAGCTTTTGCTTGTCTTCATCGCTGAAATTTTCTGGTACATAGCACCATCCCAGGCCCTTTTTCTTGGGTCTGCCCACCTTCTTTGCCGTTAATAACTGTGTGTTGGTCATGCTATTGTTTTCACGGAAATTATCTTGCTGTAAATCACTGTTTTTTAGGCATTTAAGCGTTATATCGCAACTATACCTCCGGTCAAGTGGAGAAGGAGAGAAGAAAGGGGAGAGAGGGGAGAGAGAAGAACAGTTTAAGATGATTGGGACTGAGGGAGAGTATGGCTTAGGAATGGACCAAGAGACAATAGAAGAAGAGGCAGTAATTGGACAACAAAGAAGGCCCCTATCATCAAAGGATGGAGCGTCTTGGATAAGATCCAGACAATCACCTTTAGTTTCCTGGTTTGATTTCGACAATATAGATGTATTCAACAGTGTTGTTCCTTTCAAGCCCGAGTTGGTGGCAAACTCCTCGGGCTTTTCTTTTCAATTTGTCAGCAGCAGTATTAGCCGCTCAACTTCGTCTCTTGTGTAATACCTTCTAGTGCATTGTCAACCCATAAAATTGGGATTATTGTTTCAAAATGCGTCGCATAATTGCAGGCGTTTCCATATTAGCAATCCCAAAATCATGCTGTGACGCTGCACTAGCCCCACCGGTGATCGTGGTTGTTGGTGGTAGACATCTACCCTCTCGCACCTGGTTATAGGCCGTCCAGATATTCATCTGCAACTCAGTAGCCACCTCGCTGATAGTGTAATGCCCCGCCAACCGTCTTAGATGGCGGGCGTCGATTTTTGTATTTTTTTTCATAAACGCCTCCAACATA
>JBEKIK010000190.1:0-4899 GCA_050011795.1 Thermoguttaceae bacterium
GCAAAGCCGGCTAACGGCAGGGTTGACCGTGCCACTTGCCCTGCCCGAACCGGACACCCGGTTGGTGATCGTCAATCGCCTGGCCGAATTGCGGAAGATCGACCTGCGGGGTCCGGCCGCCCGAACCCTGGCCGAGGGATTTTCCGGAACCGTGCCGGAATTGATGGGAGCAATAACGCAATTGGAATTGCCTGCCCGTCGCGACGGGCGCCGCATAGACGTAAAAGACGTCCAATCGCTGCTTGCCCGGCGCGGCAGCGAATGTAAGGCAAGCATCCACGCCATCGCACTGGCGACCGCCAGGCATTTTGGGTTAAAACTGTCGGAGTTGCGCAGCCCTTCACGACATCGAGTGATAGTAACCGCCCGCGACGTGGCTGTATACTTGGGACGAAACATAATAAAGTGCAGTTTCGACGAGATCGGCCGATATTTCGGCGGGCGCGATCATACCACCATAATGCACAGTTGGTATAAAATGGATAATACGGTTCGTGCAGATCCGGCCATGCGCCACGAACTCGAGAAACTGGCGCAAGAAATACAAAAATAACCATAAAACAGGGCCGGACTGTATCGGTCCTGTCAGTGTGCGGTCCAACTCGGCAAACACAATCCGGCTCCAAAACACGATATAAACGAAAAAGATGCGGAAAGGTGGGAAACCGTGCGATACATTGTCAATAAAAAGCCGGCAAAAACTTAACTACCAACACCGATATTACACCCACGAAAAACACATGCTATAGCCAACCTTTCAACATCAGGCCGCCAACATTTACATAACAGTTTTTCCACTACCGCTAAACTGATATAAAGCGGTATAACGATCTGACTGATAACGATTTACACATTCAAACTAAACGTTTACCATCACATTTAATTTCCATACTAATACTATTAATGTAAAAAAAATAAAAATATAAGAATATACCGGCCACTCTCCAAGAAAGGTGTAGTTATCGATGAAAGCCATTTGCGAACGCGAGAAACTGTTGCACGTTTTCCAGACGGCCGCCAGCGTTGTCCCAACGCGGAGTCCCAAGCCGATTCTGCAAAATCTTAAACTGGAGGTAACGCCCGAAGCGGCCACGCTCATCGGCACGGACATGGAAATCGGCATCCGCATGGACGTGCCGGGTTTTATCATCGAGAAGCCCGGCGACGCGGTGTTGCCGATTTCCCGGTTTGGCTCGATATTGCGTGAAAGCAGCGACGAAAAGCTCAGCCTGCAAAGCGACGGCCGTAAAACGACGGTCCGAGGTGACCGTAGCGAATTCCAATTGCCCTCGGAAAATCCCGATGAATTCCCCAATGTTGTCGCCTTCGAGGAAACTAAGTATCACGAACTACCATCCGTGTTTTTCCGCGAAATTGTCCGCCGCACGGTCTTTGCCACCGATAACGAAAGCAGCCGTTACGCCTTAAGCGGCGTACTGATTGAACTTTCCTCCGGCGGTATCACCGCCGTGGCCACCGACGGCCGCCGGTTGGCCCGGCAGGAAGGCCCCGCGAAATCGGTGGGCGGACATCTTACGGGCGAAAAAATGACCATCATTCCCACCCGGGCAATGCAACTCATCGAACGGGCTATCGCCGATAACGAGGAAAACATCCTCCTGGCCGCGCGGGAAAACGACGTTCTGGTCAAAAGCAGTCAGGCGACAATTTATTCCCGCCTGGTCGAAGGACGCTTCCCCAAGTGGCGCGACGTGTTTCCACGCCACGATTCCACGGCAAAGATCGAACTGACGGTCGGCCCGTTCCATGCCACGGTCCGGCAGGCGGCGATTGTCACCAGCGAAGAGCGCCGGGGCGTTGAATTCACCTTCGGCGAGGGCAAACTCACACTGGCCGGCCACGGCGCCGAATACGGCGAGTCGCACGTCGAACTGCCCATTGCCTATGACGGCCCGAATCGCGACGTGATGTTGGATCCAAGGTTTGTCAACGATTTCCTCCGCGTGTTGGATCCGGAAACGAACGTCACTATGGAAATCCGCGACGGCGAAACCGCCGTGGTTTGCACGACTCAAGACGGTTATTCCTATGTCATCATGCCGCTGGCGCGAGATCAAAAATAGTAAATCATGTTTATCCCGGGCACTTGCGCTTGGGGATTATGTCTTCTTCACCGGTCGCTTGCGACCGGGTTAAACGAGTGTTGCATTGTCTATGTAAGTATCATTCAACTCTACCCATGTCCAAAGGCCCACAAACTATCGGCAACATTCTTTCGGAGCTGATGGCCCGGCGCGGTTTCGCCCGGGTCCAAAGCGCCGAGGCATTGGAAACCGCTTGGCGCCAAGCCGCCGGTCCGCTGGCCGCGCGGTACACCCGGGTGGGAGATATCCGCCGCGGCGTGATCGAGGTCATCGTGGCCAATTCCACCTTGGTCCAGGAATTGGGCTACCAGAAATGCGAAATACTCGCCGCCCTGCAACAATTGTTGCCCGACGAAGGAATAAAATGCCTGCGTTTCCGCGCGGGAAATATCCAGTAAATAATGACGAAACCGGAATGACGCATGGCAAAAGAATAGCGAAATTCAAATGATAAATGACGAAAAACCGGAATCTTCCGAACTGAACGATTTTCGCCTGGTCCGCACGCCGGACGACGGCGATTACAGCGCAAAGGACCTCGAACACCTGAGCGACCTGGAGCACGTCCGCGAACGGCCCAGCATGTACATCGCCGACACTACCCCGCGCGGCCTGCACCATTTGGTCTACGAAGTGGTCGACAATTCCATCGACGAGACCATGGCCGGCTACGCCACCGAGATTTCGGTGACCATAAACAACGACGGCTCGGTCACGGTCGAGGACAACGGCCGCGGCATTCCCGTGGAACAGCATCCGGACCTGGGCTTTTCCACGCTCCAAGGCGTGATGACCGTCTTGAAATTCGGCGGCAAGTTCAAAAAAGGGGCCTACCAAACTTCCGGCGGCCTGCACGGCGTGGGAGTCACCGTCGTCAATTTCCTTTCCGAATGGTGCGAGGTGGAAGTCCGCCGCCAAGGCCACTTGTATCAGCAGGAATACGAGCGCGGCGTGCCCGCCGGAGAGGTGCGACGCATCGGCCGAACCGACCGCCGCGGCACCAAAACCACCTTCAAGGCCGACCCATTGATCTTCCCCAACACTAATTTCCAATACGGATTGCTCTATCGGCGCCTGCAAGAGTTGGCCTTCCTCAACCGCGGCGTGAAAATCATCTACCGCGACCAGCGCACCGGCGAAGGCGAAACGTTCTGTTACCAGCGCGGCATCCTCGAATTCGTCGAGCACCTGAACCGCGCCACCGAACCCGCCCACGAAGATATCATCTATATCTCCGGCGAATACGAAGGCGTGGGCCTGGAGGTGGCCATCCAGTATTCGGCCGAATACACCGAGAACGTCCATTCCTACGTGAACAACATCTGCACCACCGAGGGCGGCACGCACGTATCGGGCTTCCGCGCGGCCATTACCCGCTCGATAAACTCCTACGGCAAAAAGGAAGGGCAGTATAAAGACCTGATTCCCAGCGGCGACGACTGCCGCGAGGGCCTCACGGCGGTGATCTCCCTCCGCGTGCCCGAGCCGCAGTTCGAAGGCCAGACTAAAACCAAGCTCGGCAACAGCGAGATAGAAGGCATAGTCAACTCGGCCGTGGGCGACTACCTGGCCAAGTACCTGGAAGAAAATCCAAAAACCGCCAAGATCATCGTCAACAAAGGGCTTTTGGCCGCCGAGGCCCGCGAAAGCGCACGCAAGGCCCGGCAACTCGTCCGCGAACGAAAAGGCGCACTTTCCGGCGGCGGCCTGCCAGGCAAACTCCGCGACTGCACCAGCCGCGACGTCGAACGCTGTGAACTGTACCTGGTCGAGGGCGATTCGGCCGGCGGAAGCGCTGAAGGCGGACGCATGCGCGAGTTCCAAGCCATCCTGCCCCTGCGCGGCAAAATCATCAACGCCTACAAGTCGCGCGAAGACAAGGTCCTGGCCAACGAAGAAGTCCGCAGCATGATCTCGGCCATCGGCTCGGGCATCGGCGATGAAATGGATCTGACCAAACGCCGCTACGGCAAAATCGTGATCATGACCGACGCCGACGTGGACGGCTCGCACATCCGCACCCTGCTCTTGACCTTCTTCTACCGCCAGATGTACGACCTGGTAAAAGGCGGATACGTCTACGTGGCCCAGCCCCCGTTGTTCCGCGTGCGCCAGAAAAAAGAAACTTATTACGTGCAGACCGAGGAAGAAATGAAGGCCCAACTCCTCGACGCCGGCCTGAAAGACGCCGTGTTCGAGCCGGGCGACGGCCGGACCATCGCCGGGACCAAAATGGAGCAGCTCTGCCGCACCCTGGCCGCGTTGGAGGAATCGCTCTTGGCCCTGGAACGCCGCGGCGTGAACCTCCGCGCGTTTTCCGCCCGCCAGGATCCGGTCACCGGCCGGCTGCCCATGTATCACGTCTACCTCGGCCGCCAGGAACACTGGTTTACCGCACGGGAAAAACTCGACGAATTTCTTGCCGCCCAGGAACAAGAAAGCGGCGGGGAACTGAGCCTGACCGACGAGCCGGGCGAAAACGGCGCCGAACCCGCCCAAGCCAGCCGACTGCGATTGGTCGAACTGCACGAGGTCCGCTCCATCAACACCCAACTGGCCGTGCTCCGCTCCATGGGTTTTGAAATCGACAGCCTTATCCACCAAGAACGCACGGGCGTGCAGGAACCGCGCTACCGCCTGCGCCGCGGCGATCTTACAACCGGCCTAGAAGACCTGCGCGGCCTGCTTACGGCCATCCGCTCCGCCGGCGAAAAGGGTATGCAAGTCACCCGCTTCAAGGGCCTGGGCGAAATGAACGCCGAGGAACTCCGCCAAACCACCCTGGACCCCGCCA
>JBEKIK010000191.1:0-4897 GCA_050011795.1 Thermoguttaceae bacterium
CCGCGGCGAGTGTAGATTTTCATGATTGTTCTCGGTTTACAGTTTTCAGTTTACAGATTTATTCATTTTGTATTCTGTGTTCAATCCTACAGCCTACAACCTAATGCCTAATGTTTGAAACCTATGAAAACGAATCCAGCATTTTCATTTGGATCAAATCTGCCAGGGATGCGGCCTTCATTTTTTGCATAAGCTTGGAGCGGCGGACTTCCACGGCGCGGACGCTCACGCATAAATCGGCGGCGATGGCCCTGTTTGATTTGCCCTCCATCAGCCGGTCCAGAACGTCGTACTCGCCGCGAGTGAGTTGTTCCAATCGGCGGTGGATTTTCGCTTGCCTGGCCAATCGACGGCGGTTGGCGGCGCCCCACTTGAAGGCCTCTTGTATAGATTCCCAAAGCGCCTGATCGCGGCAGGGCTTTTCCAGGAAATTAAGCGCCCCCGCCCGCATCGCACGGACCACCGTGGGAACGTCGCCGTGCGCTGAGATCACTACCGCAGGAATGCACACGGCCTGATTGTTGATGCGTTCCAGCAATTCCAAGCCGCTCATGCCGGGCAGGCGCACGTCCAACAGTAAACATCCCGATAGCATGGGATCGAAGACATTTAAGAATTCTATTGCCGATTGAAAAGACATCGACTCCAACTCCATCGATCGCATCAAGGCAGTCAGCGATTTACGGATGTCTGGATCGTCGTCGACAATGAAGACAGTCGAATCATTATTCAAGTATCCGCCCTCCGATGAGGGTTCAGTATTCAGGGTTAAGGCTTCAGGGTTAAGTATTCAGAGCTTATCTCAAAACGTTTAAGTTGTGGCCGGAGTTGTACCCCCGCCCTGCAAAACTCCGCATTTAGGGGTGTCAGTACAACTGCCACCCCAACAAAATCTCGTTTTGGGATAAGCTCTAAATCTTTCATTTGAATTCTGAACCCTGAACCCTGAACGCTAAAAAAATACCCCGGACAGGATTCGAACATACCGCATTTTCTTCGGAAAAACAAGGATATCAATTTAACTATAGGCGGTGACGGTAACACAAGTATCAAATTTTCAAAGAAAAACGCATTTGTGTCACCAGAAGATTGCGTTTATGGCCAATCCCACCATCCCCAGTAGGAAAATGCCATCGAATGCCATAAAAAGAACATAAGGCACATGGGATTATGGATACCGACTCTTAGGCAGGTAGGCCGGACGTTACACCAGGTTGGCTCGCGTTTACAACCTAAACAATTGGGCAAAACTTAGTTGACTCAATCAAATAGACCGCAACACGTGGCCACCTGTGCGATGTAGGGCCAGATTACTTACATGAAGCCAAAGGGGCGGGTTGCCACGGGTCCTCGGAAAAAGATGCCTTTTTTCAAAGCCTGCGGGAACAGTTGCAATTATAAGCGCAGTTTGTTTTGTGTGTCCGTTTTTTTTGAAGGAGTGAATTGACCATGAAAATCGAGGAACGGAAGCAGTCCGAATTTACCCCATACAATAACGGCCATCCGGCATTTGCCGAGCATTTGTTCGGTCAGGACAGTTGTAAAGGAGTCGATAGGTACTTCCCGACCAGTTGGTGGGGTTCCTCGGCCACCGAGAGCGCACTTTTTACGTGTACAACACGGTGAATCGAAGTAAGTAAGAATGTGGTGCAATGAATATGGCAATGAAACAGTCAGACGCCTTTGTCCAGGATCTTGCGTTCGAAGCGATAGCTAAACGTAAACGAGGAGAAATTCCTTCCGATAACCGTACTAATGGTTTATTTCTTAAGTTAACATCGGTAGTTTTATAAAAATATCGGCAACTTAGCATGTAGGTCATGTTTTCTTGAATATCTTGAATATAGGGTAAACGGAAATATTACCATTAAAGGTGATCTTTAAATGGTGGCGTCTGGCACGGCTATTGCCTCAATATAAAAAGTTAATATTAAAGCCGCATAAGCCCATTATATGCCTATATATATAGCATATATTGCATAGTATATGCGCAAACATTGTCCGATTACTTGCGTAAAAAACATAATTGTTTTCAATTTCTTGAAAATTTCACATAGTTATAACAGGTAAAAAATACCATGAGCATCGATGCTCATATAGATCATCACGCCCACCTCGAAAAACATGAGCATGACTTGGAAGTCCTTGCTTCGATAGGCACCATTCTAACCACCCAGTCCGGGCAACAGCAGATGCTGTTGGCAGTGCTCGATGAGTTGGAAAAAAAGTCGGACATGGCTCGGGGAACAGTCATGTTGTTGATGCCAGACGGCAATGAGTTAGTGATTGAGGCGGCTCGCGACATTTCTTACGATAATCGTCAACAATTACGATACCAACGTGGAGAAGGTATTATCGGCTCCGTAGTTCAGACCGGTCAGCCGGCCTTGATCCCCAGGGTCTCCAAGGAGCCACGTTTTACAAACCGAATTTTTCAGCGTCAGCCTGAAGAAACCGAAGAGGTCAGTTTTATTTGTGTACCGATCATCCTCGACAGCGAAGTAGTGGGGGCGCTTTCCGTGGATCTACCGATCCAGGACACGGAATCTCTCCAAGAAGAGTCAAGATTTCTCAAAATCGTGGCCAGCATGATCGCATACGACGTAAAGGCACGTCGCATGGAGGCCCTCCAGCGGCAGAACCTGGAAACAGAGAATCTGCGGCTGAGAATTGCTTTGGAAGAACGGTTCCGACCTGAGAATATTATCGGGAACTCCAACACGATGCGGGAAGTGTATTTGCGCATTCACCAGGTTGCGACAGCCAATACAACAGTGCTTATCCGCGGCGAGTCGGGCACGGGCAAGGAGTTGGTCGCTTCGGCTATTCATTATAGCAGTTCCCGTGCAAAGAAACCTTTCGTGAAGCTTAACTGCGCTGCGCTTAATGAGAACCTGCTGGAAAGCGAATTGTTCGGTCACGAGAAGGGGGCATTTACCGGTGCTCTACATTGCCGCATTGGACGGATCGAAGAAGCCGAAGGAGGAACTCTATTCCTGGACGAAATCGGCGATTTTTCGCCCACCATCCAGGTAAAACTCCTCCGTGTGTTGCAGGAACATGAATATGAAAGGGTGGGTGACAACAAAACCTGCAATGCCGACATCCGTGTGATCGCCGCCACGAACCGCAACCTGGAAGCAATCGTCGAAACGGGGATCTTCCGGCAAGACTTATACTATCGCGTCAACGTCTTCCCGATCTTCCTTTCGCCATTGAGGGAGAGAAAGGATGATATTTTGCTGCTGGCCGACCATTTCGTGACAAAGTATTCCCGCAAAATGGGAAAGGAGATCAAGCGGATCAGTACTCCGGCGATCAACATGATGTTTGCATACCATTGGCCGGGCAACGTGCGAGAACTGGAGAATTGCATCGAATATGCGATTCTGCTTAGCAATGACGGGGTAATCCATGCTCATAACCTCCCCCCTACACTCCAAATGCCCGAGGTCTCGAATGTTGAACCTGCCGGCTCGATGAAGATGAGGGTTAATCTTTTGGAAAAAGACATGATCACCGATTCGCTAAAGTCATCTAACGGAAACGTAACTACCGCAGCCCGCCAGCTTGGTATAACCCCACGAATGGTTCGTTATAAGATGAGAAAACTCGGCATCGATCCACGACAGTGCGATAGAAAGGCCGGATCTTGAATTATTTCCAAACACCTGTTTTTTTTCCGCATGAAGTCGTACAAACATTTCCGTCCGTTCAATCCCATAAACATTTTTGTTCCAAGGCCTGTAACTACTTTGGCGCAAACGTCTTAAATCGCTAGTTTGCTCATCGCAGGGCCAATCGGCAATGCCGCACTGACAATTTTGTCCTGCGAGCATAACGGACGGATTATCACTTTGTCCAACAATCTTCCCGAGAAATTGGCCGAGTTTTCTGGGGTATTTCGGCCAAAACGAGAAGATTATTTTCGTGCATCTCCATTTTGGCGCAAGTGTTGCGAATACGTATAAAAACTTCGGAGCCTGTGATGTTATGAGTATATTGTGAACGTGTTGGAGAAACACATCCAACTCCCAAAATTAATAAGGAAGTAACTTCTATGAGAAAAGTAGCAATCTACGGCAAGGGAGGCATAGGCAAGTCAACCACCACACAAAACATCGTGGCCGCGTTGGCCGAGATGGGTAGAAAAGTGATGGTTGTCGGCTGCGATCCCAAGGCCGATTCTACGCGGTTGCTCCTGGGCGGACTGGCCCAACGCACCGTGCTCGATACGCTTCGTGAGGAAGGAGAAGACGTCGACTTGGACGATATCCGCCGTGAAGGTTTCGGCGAGAGTCTGTGTACCGAATCGGGTGGGCCGGAACCGGGCGTCGGTTGCGCCGGGCGGGGAATTATCACCTCGATCAACCTGCTGGAGCAACTCGGCGCTTATGATCAGGAACTCGATTATGTTTTCTACGACGTACTTGGCGACGTCGTATGCGGCGGATTCGCCATGCCCATCCGTGAAGGCAAGGCACAGGAAATCTACATCGTTTGCTCCGGTGAAATGATGGCCATGTACGCCGCGAACAACATCTGCAAGGGGATTGTAAAGTTCGCCGTAGCGGGTGTGGTCCGGCTCGGCGGATTGATCTGCAATAACCGATACAACCCGCCGTAGAGATCATCACAAACGACCACGTGGGAACCATGTTCCAGCAGTTCTGGCACCGTGACGATGGCTGCCATGCCCGAGGCAAAGGCAAATCCCGCGGGTCCCTCTTCCAAATCGGCTACACAGCGCTCAAAGGCGAACCGCGTGGGATTAGGAATGTCGATTGAAAGGCAAGGCCTAGTCGTTCGAGGTGTGCAATCCGCACTCGGTTTTCGCAGTGCCGGTCCATCGTCCCGCGCGCTCATCCTCGTCTTGCATGACCGCGTGCGTGCAAGG
>JBEKIK010000192.1:0-4888 GCA_050011795.1 Thermoguttaceae bacterium
TTTATTCTGCTGGTCGTAAATAGATCCCATGAATAAAGGAATGCGCGACCAGGAAGGGCGCAGATCCTGGGCTTTTGCGAGATATTGCAGGGCTTCGTCATACAGGCCGGGGTTGTTCTCTTTTACCGCCCTCACGGCCAACAGCCGGGCCTGGCCGAACAGCCACAAAGGCCCTTCTCCCTCCACTTTTTTCACGTCTTTCAAGGCCGCTTCCAGAGCCGCTAGGTCCTGGTTATTTGCCGCTTGCTCCAATCGCAAAAAATGAACTTCCAGATTGTTTGCGTCTTTCCGGCTCAATAAATCGGTAAATTCCCGGATCAAGTCGTTGTTTTTTATCCGCCGGGCGGCGTTTAACAGGCCGTTCCATAACCGTATCCGATCGGCATCGGAAAAACCGTTGATATTTTCCCCCAGTTTCGTCAAATATTCTCCGGCTTTGGCATCGTAGCGTTGCAATAAGTATTCGCAGCGGGCCAAACGCCAATCCACGGTATCGCCCTTTTGTTTTTTATAATCGGCGAGTACTTTTTCGGCCTGGTCCCACTTCTTTTGTAAGGCGAGTATTGCTACCAACGAGTTCCAAAATTCGATTTGTGCGGGTTTTTTCTGCAGGGCTTCGCGAAGGAGTTTTTCGGCTTCCTGATCGCGATTTTGTGCGTGAAGTATTTCGGAGCGCAGCAAAGGTAGTTGAGGCGAATCCGTGTCGGTTTTTTCCGCCTCAGCAAGCACTTTTTCCACTTTATCCCACTTTCGCTCATTGGCGCCGCGTTGCAAATTTTGCCGAATGAGAAGACTTGCGAATGGAACCAGTCCGCCATGAGGCAGGTTTCCCGTTTTTATTAACTTGTCGTACTCCTGCACCGCCTCGTCAACACGGCCCGATGCGAGCAAAGCATCCGTAAGACCTTGTCGCGCGGGAGCGAAAAAGGGATCGGCGGCCAGCACTCGCTGGTAAGCGCTGATTTGCTGATCCACGTTGTGCAACTGCCCGTAGCAATAGCCCAAGGTCAAATCAGCCTGCATGAGCAAGGCGGGGGAGGCGGTCAATGAGGGGAGGACTTTTTCAAAGCGGCGGATTGTATCCGGCCAGTCTTTTTGGGCAAAAGCGAGTCTCGCATCGAGATAGTCTATCATGTATTTAGGGTATGTCGAAGATTGCAGTTTTTTGATGGTTTGTTTTGCCTCGTCCGCGTTTTTCAAGTCGATAAGCAAATTCGCCTTAGTCCAAAGTATCTGGGGCGCATCCTTGGTTTCTTCAAGCCCCCGATTGAGAATTGCAATCGCTTTTTCCCTGTCGCCCGTATGCGCGGCGATCTCGGCCAAGGTGGTATAGATCAAGGGCGAATCCTTGTGCACTTTCAGGTTGATTTCCGTATATTTGCGGGCCTGATCAAATTTGCCCAGCGCCATAGACGAGCGCGCCGCCAGCAGCAACGCTTCTTCGTCATCCGGAGACAATTCCAAGGCTTTTTCCGCGGCCTTCATGGCCTCTTCCTTGGGATCCACTTCTTTTTCCGCGGCCTTCTCGGCCTCTTCTTTTGTTTTGATGCTTTGCCAATAATTTCCCAGATAGATATAGGCTTTCGCCGAATCGGAATTGTTTTTAATCATGGTTTGCATGCAATCGAAAGCCTGTTTGGGCTTATTCATCCGAGTGCGTAACAGTATTGCCAATCGCTGGTAGGCGTCGATCCGAGCGGGCGATCCTTCAATAGCTTTATTATAGGACTCTATCGCATTATCCGGCTCGTTCATCTTTTCCTGGCATTGACCCAAAAGGTCCAGCAATTCCGGGTCATCGGGCTTATCTTTAAGCAAGAATTGCTCAAGATGCTTGCGTGCATCCTCATAACGTCGGGCAAGCATCGCCAACTCGATTAGTTTATGGCGGGCCTTGTTTCGCTTTGGATCCTTGTGAAGTATTATTTCAAGTTCGCCATACGCCAGGTTGAATGATCGCGAATCTTGAACACGATCCGCGCGCAGTATGCCTAATTCTTCCCGCACGTCCAAATCGTCCGGATTAAGCTTGAGATACGACGCCAGGCTATCGAGCCGTTCTTTTTGGGCCGCTTCTTCCTCAGAGGTTTTTTTCTCTTGATGCGCTTTCTCGGCCTGCTGCTTGGCTTGTTCGGCTTTTTTCAGCAATAAGGCGGCGTACTGTTTCTGTTGGTCGACCTCTTCCGGAGAGCCATAAGACTTATAAGCGGCCGTATCAAACACAATAACGATTACCGACAGAATTCCTAGCAAGCGAATACCGCGATTTCTCATAAGAGCGTCTCTATGACAAAAGTTGATCAGATTTTCTCGATCAACAGCCAGGGAAGTTAATTTGCATATTTTTTTGAAGCAACGATTCATTTCATTTCATTATAAGTAGTTTTTTTTAGTAATGCTGCTGTTGCCGTTTGAAAGCTCATTCACAGACGTGTATGCGTGTATGTCTTAATTTAAAATGTTCAATGAGCTGTCCGATCCACTAACCCTGCAAGGCAAGAAGTGGCAGGCCGCGATTGCTTATCCAATTACCTTATATTTCCCATATTATGCCTTCGTCATAATCGAAATGCCTATTACTAAAGTTCCCAAACGTCATCTTCACCCATTGTCGATATAGACCAAGTGTGATGCGCTCGATCAGGTTTGCTCCTGCGCATCAGTCAAATCTATTTCAATTTGGGTGATCAAAATGGCAAAATGGCGAATTTTGGTGATGATTGCGGCAATTCTGGCCCTTAGTGTTTACGTCGGGCTTTCGTGGGGGGCCGATCCGTCTGCCGGACAGGTTCCTGTTCGCATCATTGAACTGAACAAAAGCCCCAGCGTGGAAAAGATTCCGGTCATCTCCGGCGTGGCCGTCGATAGCACGGGAAAACTGCTGGCCACGGTCGGCGACGATCACATACTGCGGATTTGGAACCTTGACAACGGCACGCTGCTCTATCGGCTTGCCGCACATACCGATTGGATCAAGGCCGTCGCCTTCCGCCCGGACGGCAAGGCCGTGGCCACGGGCGGCAACGATCGGCGGATTCGCATTTGGGACCTTACCTCCGCCGGACAGCCCGCCGAATTGCCCGAGCAACACCAAGCCATTCGGGCCTTGGTTTACAGCCCGGACGGGAAGCTGCTGGCCTCGGCTGGATTCGACGACAAGGTCCGGCTCTACACCGGCGACGGCCGGCTGCCCATGGAATTGGACGGACCGGGCGGCGACCTAACGGCCTTGGCGTTTTCGCCGGACGGAACCCAACTGGCCGCAGCCGGACGCGCGGGCACAATCCGCGTTTGGAACGTGGCGGCCGGCTCGAAAACAGGGGAAATCCAGGCCTCGACGCAGCGAATTTCCGCAATCGCCTATTCGCCCGGCGGCCACCAACTGGCCGCGGCCGGCGACGACCGCGTGATCCGGCTCTTCGATGCGGATTCCGGCAAACTCCTGGCCGCAATGCCCCAGCGTCCCGGGAAAATCAGGTCGCTGCGGTTTTGCGGCGAAAAACTTTTGGCGGCCGGAGACACCGACAACGCGATCCGCCTCTGGAATCTTTCCTCTAAAACCGAGGAAAACCAATTACTCGGTCACACCGGCACCGTAGCCGCGCTGGCCTACAATTTGCAAACCGGAACGTTGATTTCCGGCAGTTTCGACACTACCGTCCGCGTCTGGAAAATAACCAATCAACGCGAGGGAATTTCACAACGATAATTGTTGTGGTGGCAGTTGAAATGCCGCCGCAAGGAATGAAATCGACCATGGAGGTTGTCGTGAGTTTGCTCAGCAATGCAATTAAACGGTTGTATAATTTTCGGCCTGCCCGGCCGTCCAAACGCAATTCCACTTCCGGGCGCTGGCACAAGTGCCGCATCGAGCAGATGGAATCGCGGCAACTGTTGTCGGTTAGCGTCGCTCCGATCCATATCGGGTCGGTTTATTATGAGCCTCACAGCGGCACCGACACTAGCCCCAACCTGATTTATATAACTTGGGACGGCGGCGCTGCGGGCACTTATTTAAAACAGATAGTCATCGATACCGACAAAAACCAGGACGGCGTGATATCCGAAGGCGAATGTTTCTTCCACACCGACGATGGCGGCCCGGGCGTATACGGTTGGGCCTCTCCCGCAATCGTGGAAAAGACCGGCATCACCAACGACCCGGTCATAAGCGTTGAAAACGGCGGCCATTTGTTGACGATCACTTTCACATCCGACGATTTTCATGCCGGCGGAAGATTGGTGTTGAGCATCGACGTGGATGAGATGGGGAAAAATGGAATCGCCAGCGCGACGGCCGAGGGAGCGGAATTCGAGAACTCGATATTCACCGCCACTTTTTCGGCGACACATTACAACACGGTCGCAAGCAGCGGCATTTTTCTGGACGCTTTCGACAGTGAATTGAGCGGTTACAATCTGAACCTGCCGCCGGATAATTACATACCGCCTTCCAGCGACGACGAAACGGTTTACACGGCCGGGCTGGGCATGTCCGTACAACAGACCCCCTTGCCCATCACCATCTCCGGCAATGTGTACGAAGATCTGAATCTGAACAATCAGTTCGATTCGGGCGAGCCGGGCATCGGCGGCGTTACCCTGACTCTTTTAAGCCTGGTGAATAACGATTACGTATCCACCGGCAAGACAGCGACTACCGATTCCAACGGACATTATACCTTCGACGGCGTGCTGCCCGACACGTATCGCATAGTCGAAACCCAGCCCGACGGATATTTGAGCGTGGGCTCTGCGCCGGGCACGGTCGGCGGAGTAACCGACGGCGTATCGACCACTCCGGACATACTGAGCAGCATTACCCTGGATGGCGGCGACAACAGCATCAACAACAATTTTGGCGAAACCGTGCCGGCCTCGGTAAGCG
>JBEKIK010000193.1:0-4886 GCA_050011795.1 Thermoguttaceae bacterium
AATTCCCCCGGATAACGGACGTTTTTTTCATATATTTCTTTTCATACAGTGACTTTTTCTTTCAGCCCAACCCACTCCTGGAGGGAGAGAGGACTTTTGCCGAGACTCTCTCGGAGAAACTCTCTATGGGACAACAAAACCCAAAACGGCCGTTTTGGCGGCATTTTATTCGATACGCCTTATTATTAACCACTTTGCGCCATGTTCATGGTAGGCTAGAATTAAAAGTTCATACATCTCAACAAAAACATTATTAGTGGAGATGCAAAATTGTTGCGCACACATACTTGCGGCGAATTGCGATCGAGCGACGTGGACCGGCATGTAACGCTTTGCGGCTGGGTGGATAGCTATCGGGATCACAGCGGAGTGCTGTTTGTCGATCTCAGGGATCGATACGGCATCGTGCAGATAGTGTTCGCCCCCGAAGGCGGCAAGGAAATTCTGGAAGCGGCCAAAACGCTCCGCTCCGAGTACGTTATCTTAGTGACCGGGAAGGTAGCGGCGCGTCCGGAGGGCACGGTCAATCCGAAATTGTCCACCGGCGAGATCGAAGTTCGCGCGGCAAAATTGGAAATTCTCAATAAAAGCCTTACCCCGCCGTTCCAACCCACGAGCATGGACCTGCCCGGCGAGGACATTCGCCTGAAGTATCGGTACATCGATCTGCGCCGTCCGGAGATGCAGCGTACGCTGTTTTTGCGGCATCGGATAATCAAGATCATGCGAGATTACTTCGATGCCTTGAATTTCCTGGAAGTCGAAACGCCCATGCTGGGCCGCAGCACGCCCGAGGGCGCCCGCGATTATCTCGTGCCCAGCCGCATCCAGCAGGGCTCGTTCTATGCGTTGCCGCAATCGCCGCAGCTTTACAAGCAGATTTTGATGGTGGCCGGTTTCGACCGTTATATCCAAGTGGCAAAGTGTTTCCGCGACGAGGACCTGCGCGCCGACCGCCAGCCCGAGTTCACCCAGTTGGACCTGGAAATGTCGTTTGTCGATGCCGAGGACATAATCGGCGTGATCGACCCTTTGATGGTCCGATTGGCCAAGGAAATTTTAAATATCGACTTGGCCTTGCCGTTGCCGCGAATGAGTTACGACGAGGCGATGGAGCGTTTCGGGCACGACGCCCCGGACCTGCGATTCGGCATGGAACTGATCGACTTGACCGATCTTGCCGGGCAGTCGGAATTCAACGTCTTCCGCTCTGCGGCGGAGTCGGGCAATCGGGTCCGCGGCATCAACGCCAAGGGCGCGGCCGAACGCTATTCGCGCAAGGGGATCGACGAACTGACCGCCTTCGTGATCGAGGATTTCGCCGCCAAAGGGCTGGCCTGGTTCAAGGTCGATGCAGAGGGAAAATTGGCTTCGCCGATCGCCAAAAATTTTTCCGCCGAACTGCTGGAAAAAATCGGCCGTCGCATGGACGCCGCCCCGGGCGATTTGCTGCTTATCGTCGCCGACAAGTTCGAAATCACCTGCAAGGCGCTCTATGCCTTGCGCAAACGGCTGGCCTCGGAATTGAAACTCTACGATCCGAACGCAATGCACTTTTCCTGGATTGTCGAGTTTCCCATGTTCGCATACGACGCCGAGGAAGGCGGCTGGTCGGCGATGCACCATCCATTCACCTCGCCGCGCGTGCAAGACCGCGAAATCCTGGCCGCCGATCCGGGAAGATGCCGGGCGCAGGCCTACGATCTGGTTATCAACGGCTCCGAGGCCGGCGGGGGAACCATTCGTATCCATAATCAACAGCTTCAGCAACAGGTGTTCCAACTATTGGGGATCAACAAGGAACAAGCCCGGGAGCGTTTCGGCTTCCTACTTGACGCCCTGCAATACGGAGCTCCTCCGCACGGCGGAATCGCCTTGGGAATCGATCGGTTGGTGATGCTTTTTAGCCGCCTGGAAAGCATCCGCGACTGCATGGCATTCCCCAAGACCCAACGGGCCACCGACCTGATGACCAATGCCCCCGGCCGGGTCGATGCGAAACAGTTAAACGAACTGGGAATCAAAATTTCCCGGTGACGGGATAATGATTTTCCGCGGTCAAACTCGGCTGGAACCGCGTCTCTTTTCAACAACGATATTATTGATGTTACTTGGATAATGACCTGGCAAGTAAACCTTTTGCCCCATGTTCCGCCCGTCCGTTGGACGGCCTCGGTTCATTTGCCGTGCAAACGTCAATAAAATACCCGTTGACGAATCGGCTGCCAGGCGTGAAACTTAATGGTTGCCTATGGGAACTTGTTACTCCCCGGGCTATCGCATAGCCATAATTAAGGAGCAATCGTCATGGCATGGAATCCTCTTCGAATATTAGGTATTTTATTAACATTTGGAAGTATTGCCTTACTCTTGGGCTGCCAGGAAAGCACCCAAGCCGATAAATCAAAATCATCAACCAGCCGGCCCGGCACTAAATCGGTACCTCAATCTGCCGGTACCGAGTCGGAGACGACCTTGGTAAAAAGCGGCGACAACGAAAATCCAAGCACTTCACGGAAAGAAGAGAAACCGGTATTCAAACGATCCAAGCCAAAAACACCTCCCCCTCCTCCTACAATCCCTAACGTCGGCCTATCCGATTCACTCCGCGCAACTTGCCTGGTCAATGTGGGCGACATTATGCCTGACAGTGAGCTTCTTGCGGCCGATGGCGGTAAAGTTTCCTTGGAAAACCAATACGGCGAAAAACTTACAGTGCTGTTTTTATGGTCCGAAGGCGGATCGAATTATGTAAGGCTGGCGGCCGATTCCGCATTGGGCGATTTGCAGAACGACGTGGCCGAACCTTATGCCGCAAAAGGGATCAAAGTAATCGGGATCAACGAAGGCGACAAACCCCGATCAGTGCAGCAAGAGTTGGGAAATATCGGCATTAAACTGCCTTGTTTCTTTGATCCGAATAGCGCGTTTTTCGCCAAGGTGGCCAAGTCGATATTGCCGCGAGTTTATTTGCTCGATGCCTCGGGAAAAATCATTTGGTTCGATACCGAATATACTCAATCCACAAGGCGGAATTTGATGATGGCCATTCACGTGGTCTTGGGTGAAAAGTGATCGTCCCGGCTCCTTCTCGCAGGATTCGTACTGCTCAATAGCCGGCGGTCAACGACCTCCGGAACACGAGTTTTTCCATGCTCAGGGGATTTTATCCGCCGGTTAAGCTATAATAATTTAGGGATTGGGGATTGGTAGGAAAGTTTTAAAAACCGTCTTACAGAGAATGAAAGTGACAACAGGGAGATGAAACTGGTGGATTCGCCGTTCGACTCGTCAGAGCCCGATTTGGATCTTTCCTCCGCCGTTGCCGGCGCGCCGAATCGCTTGCGCGTGGCGATGGCGCAGATCGCCCCAGCCCTTGCCGATCGAAAGCGGAATTTCGCCTTGCACCTCGAGCGGATCGAAGCCGCCCGGCGCCTGGATGCCGATCTGGTGATCTTTCCCGAATTGTCGCTAACCGGATATTTTGTCCGCGACATGGTGCCCGATCTGGCCCTGAGCCGGAGCGGACCGGAAATTCGGGAGTTGGTCCATGCAGCCGGGCCGATGTCGCTGGTGGCCGGCATGGTTGAGGAATCGCCGCGCCATCGTTTTTACAATGCGGCCTTTTTCGCGGAAGGCGGGCGGATTGTGCACTGGCATCGCAAGGTCTATTTGCCGACATACGGATTGTTCGATGAGCAGCGATATTTTGCCGCCGGCGAGCGCTTCCAAGCCTTCGACACGGCCCGGTTCGGGCGCGTGGGCATTTTGATTTGCGAGGATTTTTGGCATATTTCCGCGGCTGCCATCATGCAGGCCGAAGAGGTCGATCTGCTTATATGCGTGGCGAATTCGCCTGCCCGGGGCGTCGAAGGCCCGAAAATCGCCACCGCCGAAACCTACGAGCTGATTGCCAAGGCCTTTGCCCAACTCCTGGGCGCGGTGGTCATAGTGGTCAATCGCGTGGGCTTTGAAGACGGCCTGTGTTTTTGGGGCGGGAGCATGGCCGTGGGACCGGACGGCCGGATAATCGCCCAGGCCCCCATGCTCGACGAATCGCTCACGATCGCCGCGTTCGATCCGGCCGAACTCCGCCGCCAAAGGATGATTACTCCGCTGGCCCGCGACGAGCGTCTGCTGCTGACTATCGAGGAACTTAAACGCATAAAGCGGCGCCGCTATGAATAATGAACCGATTGCAGCCGATTTGCGCATCAATTCCGAAATAGTTACGGAGATCCTCACGCGGTTTATCCAAATTGAGATTCGCCGGTCGGGATTCCAGCGGGCCGTTGTCGGGCTCTCGGGCGGCATCGATTCCAGCGTGGTCACTTATCTCTGTGCAAAGGCACTCGGACCGGACAACGTTTTGGCAGTGACCATGCCCTATAAAACCTCGAGCGAGGCCACCCGCCGCGACAGCCGGGCGGTCATCGATCATCTGGGCGTTCACACGATCGACTTGCCCATAACCGCCCAGATCGACGCCTATTTCGCCGCATTTCCCGACGCCTCCCAAATGCGCCTGGCCAACAAATGCGCACGGGAACGCATGACCGTACTGTACGATCAAAGCGCGGCGTTCGGCGGCCTTGTGGCAGGTACGAGTAACAAGAGCGAACTGCTGTTAGGCTACGGCACGCAGTTCGGCGACATGGCCTCGGCCATAAATCCGGTGGGCGATCTGTATAAAACGCAACTCTATCAACTTGCCGCATATCTGGGCGTGCCCGAGCCGATTTTGCACAAAGAACCCACCGGCGACCTCTGGGTCGGGCAGACCGACGAGGGCGAATTGGGATTTTCTTATGCCGAAGTCGATCGCCTGCTGGTGCTTTTAGTCGATCGTCGCTTGCACAAAGAAGAACTGATCCGCGCCGGCTTCG
>JBEKIK010000194.1:0-4882 GCA_050011795.1 Thermoguttaceae bacterium
TAAAGCCGCGTCGGCTCCGGGCCGTGGCCCGCGATTTTCTCACTCCTTGCATCAGACTCATCTCATTTCTCCTGTAAAAAGGTGACATCTGTTCCATCTTGTAACCACTCGACGATGTTGAAATTATCGTTGACGCATATTAGGGCTTTGTGAGCGCAATGTTTTATTTATGGAAATGTTTTGTGCGCATTTGATTCAGAAGAAGGCGCAAATAAATCAATTCCTAACATTGCGCTAGTCAACATGTAACATTAAAAGAGTCCTGCGCCGAAACCGTTGACGCCGGGCGGAAAGAAGGTTATTTCTCGATCAATTCCGGGGAGCCTAGCGGCAAATGTATGAAGAAGGCGCTTCCCTCGCCGACGGTGCTTTCCACGCTCGCCCGTCCGTGATGGGCCTGGGCGATATGCTTGACGATGGCCAATCCCAGCCCTGTGCCGCCCAGTTTTCGGCTTCGCGCTTTGTCCACTCGATAGAACCGCTCGAAGATTCGCGGCAGATGCTCCCGGCCGATGCCGCAGCCGTGGTCGCGCACTTGGATCACAACCTCGTCAGCGATATTATTCGCGCTTAGATAAATCGCCTGCCCCGGCGGGCTGTACTTGATGGCGTTATCCAGAAGATTAATAACGGCTTGTTCCAACAGAGGAGGATTGATCGGGGCCTGAAGCTTCTCGTCGCAATTCAATTCCATGCGGATATCCTTGCCGGCAGCCTTCATTTGGCAGACTTCGATTGCGGTATCTAAAACATTCTTGATCTGGCCCGGGGCCAGAATAATTTCGGCCTTTTCGGCCTCTTGTTCGATGCGAGACAATGTCAGCAAATCCTCGATGATGGCATTCAGCCGGTCGGTTTGCGTTGCCACGATTTGCAGGAATCGCTGTAATTCATCGGGATTGTTCATCGCTCCATCCAACAGCGTTTCCACAAACCCTTTGATTGATGTCACAGGTGTTCGCAATTCATGCGAAACATTGGCGACAAAATCGCGGCGGACTTTTTCCAGCTTTTTCAGCCGGGTCACTTCGTGCAACACCACCAGTGCTCCCGCCTCTTTGTCGCGGGAATCGCGCAAAATGGTGCCGTGGGCGTGAAGGTAACGCTCGCCGCCGCCGTTGTCGTGCAGCAGGATTTCATCTTCCTGGGGCTTTTGTGTGGCGAGTACGTTGGTGACAAGTTGCTGGAGGTCGAGATTCCGCACGACTTCTTGCAGCAAACGCCCCTGGGCCCGTGCCGGATCGACGCCGATCAATCGAGCGGCAGTCTGGTTCAGGCGGATCAGCCGTTCTTGAGTATCGACGGCCAGCACGCCCTCGATCATACTCGAAAGGATGGCCTCGCGTTCGTTACGCTGCTCGACGATGTCGCGTATTTTATCATTAAGTTCAGCGGCCATTTGGTTCAGCGCATCGGCAAGATCGCTGATTTCTTGGGAGCCTGTTAACGGTAATTTGTGCGTCAGGTTGCCTCGAGCGAATCGCTTTGCACCGATGCGGAGATGTTCCAAGGGCCGGGTGATGCGTCGAGCGACCCATAAACTGATGGCTGCCATAAGAATGGCTATCATAACGCCGCCCATCGCAATGCGCAACTGAATGGCGGCTACGGCTTGATCGACCACACTCATTGAAATCGAAGTCCTTAGCACGCCGATGATCTTATCGTCTTGCTTTAGAGGAACGGCTACATACATTCTCGATTCTTTAAGCGTATAACTATAACGTTGAGACGTGCCCTCGCGTTTGGCCAAGGCATCGATCACTTCAGGGCGGTCGGCGTGGTTGTCCATCTTTTGCGGCAATTCATCCGAATCGCCCGCCACTTTGCCGTCTGGAAGAATAACCGTGATTCGCGTGGATGCCTTTTTACCAAGTTCTTTGCATAGAGTATCGATTTGCTCAAAATCAGATTCCGCAATTTTCAAACGGAACAAATCTTCAACCAACAAGGCTCTGGCCTCTAAACCGGCCTTGGTCTGTTCCAGATAAAATGTTCTCAGCGCCGAAGAAGAATACCAAGCAACCGCCGTCAGCGAGACTAGCATAATCAGTAGATAGGCGGGATAAAATTGCCAAAGCAGCCGTTTCTTGCGCATCGTTATTCCTTTAATCGGTACCCCACGCCGCGAATGGTCTCGATGTGGTTTCCAGCCGAGCCTAACTTCTTGCGCAGTCCGACGATTTGCACGTCAATTGATCGGTCGGTAACAATGTAATCGCCGCCGTGGACCAGGTTGGCGATCTGGTAGCGGGTAAAAACCCAACCGGGTCGCTGGGCCAACACGTGAAGAACGCGGAACTCCGTGGCCGTCAGTTCCACCGGCTGCTGGTCCACTAAAACCTCGTGCCGGCCGGGATGGATCACTATGTTTTTAATGCGCAATGTGGCGTTATCATCGGCAATGATCGCCGTCTTCCTCCGCAATATAGCTCGAATTCTGGCCAGCAACACCCTAGGGCTAAAGGGCTTGGTGATATAATCGTCGGCTCCCAGTTCCAATCCAGCCACAACGTCGGTCTCTTCGCCCTTGGCCGTAAGCATGACTATCGGAATGGATTGCGTGGCCATGTCGCGCTTCAGATTGCGGCAGACCTCCAAACCGTCCATACCCGGCAGCATGAGATCCAGGACGATCAGGTCCGGCACTTCCGTGCGGATTTTTTTCAGTCCCTCCTCTGCGGAACCGGCTAAAATCGCCTGATATCCCTGTTTGACGAGATTATACCCGACAAGTTCTCGGATTTCTTCTTCGTCTTCAACGACCAGAATTTTTTCACGTACCATTTTTGATACCGGCAGTTCAAGTTTACGAAATCCCATATCTGATTCTAACATGTTTCGTGACGTTTTTGTACCAGGCCTGTTGACAACTTGTTGGGGCGGAAGTTGTACTTCCACTCCTGTGTGACAGTACAACTGTCGCACCAACTTAGGTTTTTCTTCAATCAGCCGAAACGACCGGTGATATAATCCTCGGTTTCTTTTCGGTCGGGTTTGGTGAATAACTTTTCAGTCGGGCCAAACTCGACCAGCACGCCCTCGTACAAGAAGGCCGCCCAATCCGATACTCTGGCCGCCTGTTGCATATTGTGTGTGACGATGATAATCGTGTATTCGCCGCGCAATTCACCTATGAGATCTTCAATACGCGTAGTCGATCGCGGGTCCAAAGCCGAGCACGGCTCGTCCATGAGGATGATTTCCGGATTGACCGCGATTGCTCGGGCGATACAAAGCCTTTGATGCTGGCCGCCGGAAAGGCCCAAAGCCGATTCGTGCAATCGATCTTTCACTTCATCCCAAAGGGCAGCCCTTCGCAGGCTCTTTTCCACCACTTCGTCTAATATGCTTTTTTGACGAATACCGGCGATTCGCAGGCCGTAAGCGACATTTTCATAGATGGATTTTGGGAACGGCGTTGGTTTTTGGAACACCATACCCACTCGGCGGCGAAGAGAGATAACGTCCACCGCCTTGTCGTTTATGTCCTGCCCGTCGAATTCTATCCGTCCCGTTGTTCGCACGTCGTCGATCAAATCGTTCATTCTGTTCAGGCAACGAAGCAGTGTCGATTTGCCGCATCCCGACGGACCGATAAGCGCGGTCACTTCATGCCGGCGGAAGTCTAATGTGATATCCTTAAGAGCCTCTGCCTTGCCGTAGTATAAGTGAACTTGCCGAGCACTGACGATTGGATCGGCGATTGTTTGGACCGATGTATTTTCTTTTACATGTTCTTTTCCCGACTGTTCGGATACCGTGCCGCTTGCAGGCGGTGATTTATCGACTTTCTCAGGCACAGGCCGGAACGGATGTTTCATAATAGGCCTTTTATTTAAAATCTCTTGCATATAATCTTAGCTGGCAAAAGAATACATCTTATGTTCTAAAATCGTTTGCACGAAGCATTTTTTCTAGCCCTGGTGCTTGCGTCTGTGTAATGGATATTTCTCTAGCCCAGGCGTTTACGCCTGGGGACTGAAGAATCTCCATTTCATGCAGCCCTTTAGGGGCGGCTGAAGCCTGTATTGGATAAATCCCGTTAACGGGATTGAAGTTAAACGTTGTGATAATGGCTTCCAGCCCCAGGCGTAAACGCCTGGGCTAAGGAAAAATCGGCAATTAACATTTCTTTGTATGTCAAACATTTTTAAAGGATTACATGGTTCGCGACTGAAAGCGCGCCCTCATCCGGTTGCGGAGATAAATCGCGAAACTGCTCAGGCTTAGCACAATCATAAGCAGCAGCAGCGTTGTTACATAAACCATCGGTTTAGTGGCTTCGACGTTGGGCGATTTGCAGCTAATATCCAGAATGTGAAAACCCAGGTGCATGAATTGGCGGTCCAAATGAAGGTATGGAAACGATCCGTCGAACGGCACCGGAGCGTTTTTCACCGCCCCTGTAATCATGAGCGGCGCCACTTCGCCTGCCGCGCGGGCCATGGCCAGAATAAAACCGGTCATCATGCCCGGCGAAGCCATCGGCACAAGCACCCGCACCAGCGTCTGGAATTTGGTCGATCCCAAGGCATAGGAACCTTCGCGAATCCCCCGGGGTATTGTCCGCAATGCCTCCTCGGTCGAGACAATCACCACCGGAATCGTCAATAAACCAAGCGTCAGACTCGCCCAGATGATGCAACCCTGGCCAAACACCGGCTCGCCCGCGTCAATTCGTTCGGGAAAAAACCACCGATCCAGATTCCCGCCCACCAAGTAAATGAAAAAACCTAAACCAAATATTCCGTAAACAATCGAAGGGATGCCGGCGAGATTATTCACCGCGACACGCACCAGGCGGACCAAAAAACCATCTTTCGCGTACTCGCCCAAGTAGATGCCCGCCAGCACTCCCAGGGGAAAGCACGTGGCCGCC
>JBEKIK010000195.1:0-8706 GCA_050011795.1 Thermoguttaceae bacterium
GTGGCCCGGGCAATAGAAACAGAATGCGACGACGTGGGCATCGGGGCGCTTTTCGGTTTGTACGACTGGCGATTCGAAGTCCTGGGGCTGGTCTCTCATGCGCTGCATTTGCAAAAACATTACAACGTCGGCCCGCATACCATCAGCTTTCCCAGGTTGCGGCCAGCCAGCGGCGTGAAACTCGACGATAAATATCTCGTATCCGACGAAAATTTCAAGCGCCTGGTGGCGATCCTTCGGCTCTCCGTGCCCTACACCGGCATGGTCCTGACGGCCCGCGAGCCGCCCCTGGTCCGCCGCGAAGCGTTGACCCTGGGCGTTTCGCAAATCGACGCCGGATCGCGAATCGAACTGGGCGGATACACCGAACTGGGCGATGCGCAGGTCATCGAGCGCGAGCAATTCGAACTGGGCGACGTCCGGCCGCTGGACGCGGTCCTCCGGGAACTCCTGGTGGACGGGTACATTCCCAGTTTTTGCACCGCCTGTTACCGGTTGGGCCGGACCGGCGAACAGTTCATGGAATTCGCCATTCCGGGCTTTATACAAAATCTATGCACTCCCAACGCCCTGACAACGCTGTTGGAATATCTTATGGACTACGCTTCGCCCGAAACCCGGGCCCTTGGCCAGTCCGTGATCGAGCGCGAACTCGCCAAACTCCCTGAAAGCCAGCGCAAACGCCAACTTGTCGAGCGGCTCGACAGCATCCGCCTCCGCAATGAGCGGGATTTGCCGTTCTGAAGAGATTGGAAATTAGTTTCGCTTTCCTATTTCCACCCTTAATTCCCCCGCATTATCGTCCAATTCGGCCGCCGAATCGTTGATTTTAAGGAACAGAGTGCCGGATTGCTGGGGCACGATGGTTGTGCCAAGGCCGACGGTTATCGGCTGAAGAAAAGCAGAGATGTTCTCGTTCCCAGGCTCTGCCTGGGAACGCATGGAGAGGTTTTTCTCGTTCCCAGTCTCTGCCTGGGAACGCATAGAGGGATTCTCCGGCCTCACGGCGGCCAGCAGAACGCCCAATGGCCGGCCTTGATAATAGCGGATCGAAACTCCACCCGGTTCGCACCACCAGATTTTAGGTTTATTTGCCACTTGATATCGGCCCGAGGCTTTCAATTGATACTTAATGTCCGCCTGCAAGAGAATTCCGCTGTTTTGCCACCCGCGATCAGCCGCGATAACAACATCACCCCCTTTTTCCGGCAGCGGTACGCCCGGGGTGAAATCGATTACAGTGCGGGGAATATCATAACCATATTCCAGTCCGGCGATAAACACTTGCCACTCTTCGCTTAATTGCTCCCAGTCGTTTTTGAAAACCTCGAACACATATTGGTTGAAGTCCCCCTTGCGCACGTGTTTATAAAGCTCCCGGAACCGGTCGCGATACCGCGGATGCCGATCCAGGAAAGCGGCGGCAGCCCAGCTCCAGGCATACAACTCGGTCTCTTTTCGCAGATCACGCGGCCCCTCGATGACCGTTCGCAGCGATAACGCCCGATTGCCGGCAACCGCGTCTTTAATGAGTTTTATGCGTCCCCAATCCGGCGTTTCCTCGCGATTTTTCGGGAAGTAATTCAGCACTAGCCGGCCGTTTTTCAACTCCTGAGTCGCCAGCATCTCGGCCGTGCCTTCCATGTACCACGTCGGACCGCAACCGCCCAGCACGGTGTTCATAAATCCGTGCACTCCTTCGTGTACGAGCAGGTGGCGGCGGTAGTAATCGCTGGGCTGATCGTAAATCCAGAGTTCATGATTCCGCGAGAATCCGTGGGAAAAATCCGGCAAACCGCCGGGCAACAAGCCGGTTTGCATAAATCGGGATTTGTCCTTCATCAAAAAACCCGTCATCCGCCAGTCGGCAAACTTGTCCGACGGAATATGAAAATACTCGCAATACTGTAAAAAAGCCTGATCGAAAAGCTCCGGCAGACGGTCGATCTCTTCGCCGTCCGCGTCGGTATAGAGCGTAAGCCGTTTGCCCGAGAGCTTGCGTATGCCGGCGGCCGACGCCTTGGCTTCGTCGATCGGACGCTGATGCGGAGCAAGGATTTTGTCCTCCGCAACCGCTTTGGCAAAGTCAAATCGGCCGCAGTCGAAAATACACCCAAAAAGCACAAGGCCGGCAGTGAAATAGATTTTAATAATAATTGCTTGTGGCTCGCGGAATGATTGCTAGTGGATTGTAAAATACCTTTTAATATTATACGCTATCTTGTGAAATCAGAAAGGAGATTCATGATGGAAAAATTAAATTCCCAAAATCCCGCGACCACCGGTCGCGGCTTTACAAAAACCATTTCGCACGGTTCATTGTTCAATTTGCAATTCGCAATCCTCATGCTATCCGTGGCCGGCTGTTGGTCTTCTTCCGGTCGGGAAGCGGTGGTTTACACGGCCTTGGACTCGGAATTCTCCCAGCCGATTTTCGACGATTTCACGGCCGCCGCGGGCATCGCCGTTCGGCCGAAATACGACGCCGAGTCGACCAAAACCGTTGGGCTGGCCGAGGCCATTATGGCCGAACGCAACCGGCCTCGCTGCGACGTTTTCTGGAACAATGAAATCCTTAACACCCTGCGACTTGAGCGTCAAGGACTGCTGGAAGCGTACGATTCGCCCGTCGGCCAGTATTATCCCGCCGAGTTTCGCTCGCCGGAAGGTTTTTGGTACGGCTTCGCTGCCCGGGCCAGGGTGCTTATTGTAAACACCAAGCAGGTTCCCGAATCCGCAAGCCCCGCATCAATCCACGATCTTGCCGATCCGAAGTGGAAAGGCCGCTGCGGCATGGCCAAGCCGCTTTTCGGCACCACTGCCACACATGCGGCCTGCCTGTTCGCGGCCTGGGGCGATGAAAAAGCAAAGGCCTTTTTCAAACAACTAAAAGCAAACGAAGTGCGCATACTTTCCGGCAACAAGCAAGTGGCCCTTGCCGTGGGCGGGGGACAATTAGCTTTCGGAATAACCGATACCGACGACGCCATAATCGAGTTGGAAAAAGGGCTGCCGGTTGCGATCATATACCCGGATCAGGGCCAGGACGGCTTGGGCACGCTCTTTATTCCCAATACATTGGCGATTATCCGCGGCAGTCCGAATATGCAAAATGCCCGGCGATTGGTGGATTATCTGCTTTCGCCGGCCGTGGAGGTAAAACTTGCCAAAGGCAGCAGCGCGCAAATCCCCCTGAATCCGCAAGTGAACGTAAAAATCCGACTGGAAACGCCCAAAACCGTCAAACCGATGCAAGTCGACTTTTCCGCCGCCGCCGAAAAATGGGACACCGCCGCTCAATTCTTACGCGATGAATTCACCGGCGGTCAATAATAATTATTTAGCCACGGGTGAATACGCCCAGGGTTGCGGTTAATACACCCGGGGTTTGGCAGAATACTCTGATTACCCGCCGCGTATTTACGGCGGGCGAAAATAAAAGAATCCGGGCTTCTCGTCTGCCAGGTCGAGGCCGCATATTTTACCCTAGCGACATAATCCCTTAATCTTCTAATGCAATCCGATCTAAAAAAGTATTTATCACGGCATCCGTGCTATTGGCGGCTTAGTTCTATTCCGATAGTAACTCAGACTTCACTTTTAAGGAGTATGAAGATGAAACTGCTAAATTGGGTGGCATTGATTGCCATGAATGTGGCGATAATGTTTATCGCAATGGAAAATCTAACGTGGGCAGCGGACTCGATCCGCCAGCCGGCCTCGGCTCTGCGGATGTCGTATGAATCTGATAACTATCCAAACACGGATTTCCCTCAGGTACGGCAAGACTATTTTATAGCGGCCGACGCAAATAAAACGCAGGAAACGCCCGCCGCCAAACAGCCGTCGCCAAATTCGGCTCAATAAACGACGGAAAGCAATGAAATCTGTTATGCGGCGCCGCCCGACCCGCCCAAACCTTGGCATTTGCCCAACAGGGCATCACATTCAACAACCTCAGGCCCGCAGACGGATTCAACGGCCCCAATTATACGAACGACCTCGATCGTCAGTATCAATTGAATCAGGCGTGGTTGTTCTTCAATCGCCCGACAAACACCGACGGCTGCGGAATGGACCTGGGCGGTCGGGTAGACGTGGTCTACGGCACCGATTGGCGGTTCGGACAATGTTACGGCTTGGAAAACCGCTTCGACGACCCGAACTCGTTCTACGGCCTGATTCTTCCCCAGTTTTATGCGGAAGTAGCCATCAATGATCTGAAAATCAAAATGGGACATTTCGCCACATTTACCAGTTACGAAGTGATACCCGCCCCCATGAATTTCTTCTACTCGGATAGCTACTTAATGGGCGGTTATTTCGATCCCTTGTTGGTCACCGGCTTGCAGGCTGATTATAAGCTCAATGATAACTGGACGCTGATCGGCGGGCTCAACCGCGGCTGGATGATGTTCGAGGATCCCACCAATAGCTGGAATTTCCTCGGCGGCGGCAAGTGGACCAGCAGCGATAAAAAATCCACCCTGTCACTGATGGTCGATACCGGAGACCAGGTAGGTTTCACGGGCCTGCGCAGCCGCAACAGTTGCTACATCGTTTACACATACCAACTCACGGAAAAACTATTGTACGCTTCGCAATATGACGTGGGCCAAGAGGTGAACGGCTCAGTTGTCACTCCCGGACAAAACGCCAACTGGTACGGCTTGGAGCAAGTGCTCATCTACAAGCTAAACGAGAAATGGTCGGCGGGCGTGCGCTACGAATGGGTCCGCGACGAGGAAGGCTCGCGGATTGCCGGCATTGGCACACTAATGGGGACCGATAAAGGGTGGCAGGGCCAGCCCGGTTTCGCGGGCAGTTTTCACGACGTGACCCTCGGCCTGAACTACCGCCTGAATCCGAACTTCAACTTCCGTCCCTGTGTCCGTTGGGACGCATACGATGGACCACAGAATCCGGCCGGTCAATATCCCTACGGCGATTATGCTCGCACCAGCCAGTTCACCTTTGCAATGGACCTAATTACCACATTCTGATTGATAGTTATTCCCGGCAAACCGCAAGGCTTTTCCCCCCCCATGGCGACATAAGGAAAAAGCCTGCGGTTTGCTCTTTTCTTGACGTTTCCCAGCCGGGCTGGTATATAGTTGAGATGCTACGGCTTATATTTAGCCCCCGGTGAATACGCCGGGGGTTATGGTGAATACACCGGGGGTTGCGGCAAATACACCCGGCATTTTTCAACACCCAAGATATACTCAGCCACATGAAAGAAAACCTTCTGTCCATCTTGGTCCCGCACGGACAAGAACACCTGTTAGCCTTTTGGGACCGATTAAACAAAGGCCAACGTGAGAACCTTGCTCAGCAGATCCGCCGGATCGACTTTGCTTTGCTCGATCGGCTTTATACCCGCCGGAACGATCAAAGCAACGTCCGCGAGCTGGCCAACCGCGCAGCCCCTCCGCCGGCGATCCGTTTAAACAGTTCGCAAAATCCGTTCACTCCCGCTCAGGCCCGCCAACGGGGACGCGAAGCATTGGCCGCCGGCCACGTCGGGGCAATCCTCGTGGCCGGAGGGCAAGGGACCCGGCTGGGTTTCGATCATCCCAAGGGCATGTATTCCATCGGGCCGGTATCGCGCCGCACGCTGTTTCAAGTACACGTGGAGAAAATCGCCTCCGCCTCGCGCCGTTATGGAGTGAGAATTCCACTCTATCTGATGACCAGCCCAAAAACACACGACGAAACCGTGGAGTTTTTCAAGCGGCACGACCGCTTCTGCCTGCCCGAGGAGGACCTGTTTATCTTTTGCCAAGGGACTATGCCGACCGTGGATGCCGTCACGGGCAAAGTGCTTTTGGAATCTCCGTCTCGGATTGCACTCAGTCCGGACGGACACGGCGGCATGTTAGACGCTTTGGCCGCAAGCGGCGGACTGAACGACGCCCGGCTGCGCGGAATCCGCCAATTGTTCTACTTCCAAGTCGATAATCCACTGGTCGATATCTGCGGACCGGAGTTCATCGGTTATCACATTCTGGCCGATTCGGAACTCACCACCCAGGTACTCGCCAAGCGCGATCCCATGGACAAGGTGGGCAACGTGGTGCAAGTGGACGGCCGGTTGCACGTGATCGAATACAGCGACCTGCCCGACGACGTGGCCCGGCGGCGCAACACCGACGGTTCGCTGGCCATCTGGGCCGGCAGCATTGCGGTCCACATATTAGATATCGCCATGCTCGGACGGCTGGCCGAATCGGCCGACGGTCTGCCGTTTCATTACGCCCATAAAAAAGTGTCCCATATCAATGCCAACGGACGGCCGGTCGAACCCAAGACGCCCAATGCCATCAAGTTCGAGCGGTTTATTTTCGATCTGATGCCTTTTTCGGCCAATGCGATTGTGGTCGAGATAGATCCCCAAGATGGTTTTGGGCCGCTAAAAAACGCCCCCGGAGCCGCATCCGATACGCCGGAAATGGTCCAAGGCATGATGATTGCACAGCACACCCGCTGGCTGAAACAAGCCGGCGCCGAAGTGTCAGAAGGCGTGCCCGTGGAAATCTCTCCGCTACTGGCCCTGGATGTCGAAGAACTGTCCCAAAAAATCGCGCCCGGTATGCGAATAATCAAGCCGACGTACTTTTCTTAATTCCAGGCCATATAAACCGCTTGCGGTTTCTCCACACAATGTTGGAGCGGCAGTTCAGCTGCCGCTCCAACATTGTG
The DNA here is from genome assembly GCA_050011795.1 of Thermoguttaceae bacterium. Lineage (GTDB taxonomy): Bacteria > Planctomycetota > Planctomycetia > Pirellulales > Thermoguttaceae > JBEKIK01. Next base: position 6,703 of record JBEKIK010000195.1, read on the forward strand.
TGATTGCAATGCGCGACCGACGGTCGCGGCTTTATGGTTTTTCTTTTCCCCCGGGGCCTTGCTGCTGAAGACTATTCAGATCAATGGTCGGATTAGTTGGAGATAAATCGCCGCTATCAGAATTGCCTGTCTTTGCGTCCTTCTTTTCTTTTTTCTTGATGATATCGTCGTGTCCCAGGCGGATCTTGAGGTACACGTCGTCGGAAATAATATAGTACCAATCGGCGAATCGGGCGTTGAGTTCCTGGGCGTGTTTTTTGCCGGCGGCGAGTTTTTCCTCATACTCATCTTGTTTCCGCTTGTTTTCCTTTTCGATCCGTTGGCGTTCGGCCTGGATATCGATTTTTTCCCCGGCTTTCTCGACACCCTTCTCAATGGCCGGATTTTCCTTGGATTCAGCCGCTTTTCCCTCCGCCTTAACCGCGGCTTTAGCCTTGACCGGTTTTTCCTCGACCTTGGTTGCGTCTTTTGCCTCGGCCAGTTTTTCCTCGGGCTTAACGGCTTGTTTTGATCCGGCGGCTGGTTTGTTTTCCGCTTCCGGCTTGGCCTCGGGCAGCGGCTCCAATTTCGGCTTGGGGATGGCATCCGGAATGAAGTCGGCCATCACGAATAAATAGCGATTCTGCCCCGCGGCGGGCTTTTTCCCCCCCTTATCCGGCCCTTCCTTTTGATCTTTGTCTTTTTCATCTTGCTTGGCCGTTCCGGTGTCGCTGCCCGCGGCTATCTCGCCGAAGCGCAGGACGTACTCGACGCCGTCTTTCATCAGCGAGCGTACTTCGCCCTCCTTGGAGCAGATTTCCACGTCTCCGCCCGCTTTTGTCATGGCCACGATGAATCCACGCGCGGCCAAGGTCAAAAACGCCTCTTTTTTATTTGTGAAATCGGCCGAAGCCTTCAGATCGGCGCTGATTCCCTCGGGCTTCCGCAGAACATCGACTATTTTCAAATCGTCCAGGGCGTTTTTCAGTTCGTCTATCTTGGCGACGTTCAGTTCCTCGTCGTCGGCCATCTTGACCGGCGAAAGGGTGCCGTCTTTGTTTACTTTGCGGTCTTCGATCAGTTTCCAGCGCGGTTCCCCTTGATCGTTGTACTGCAGGACTATTTCACCGCGGTTTTCTCTTTCCACCCCGACTTGGCCCTGCTCATCCATGGCCAACGCAGTGGAATAGTCGCGGACCCACAGCCGGTCGAGGTCCCAGGCGTTCATTTTCAGGATGTTTTTTTCGATCCATTTGTCGAAATTCGTGGAAAGATTCGCCGTACTTATGGCCGCGGTGTAGATGGGATCCTGGCCCGCGCGGCGAACGTACCGTAGAGTGGGGCGGCCGGGCACTTCCTTGCCGATTACGAGCGACAACAAATCCTTGCTGTTTTTATCGCGGATCGTTACTCTCATGCCCACTCCGCTTGCGCCGGCCTTGAGGGTCTTTAAATCCGGATCGACCACGCCGAATTTTTCGTGATCGGCCGGCGTGTCGCCTTCCACGCTGAGTATTTGCAGTCCCATCAGCGCGGTGGCCGCGTTGGCGACCTGTTTTTCGGCATCCGCCGGATAATCGCTGTGCGACGGAATAGACCAGCGGGACTTGCCTTTGAAGTCGACCAAGGCCACCTGAAATGGATGCACCGTGGCGGTCGATTCGTCGTACTCGGTGATTTCCATGCTGGCCGCCGAGAGGGGATCGAAATCGGCAGTGAGTTTTTCGCCCACGGCCTTATTCGGGCTGCCTGTCCACTGGCCGGGCCGGCTGATCCAGGCAATCAGCGCCAATGCCGCCGCTATTGTCACTAAAGTAATCGTTTTCGCGTTCTCGTTCATTTGCAACCTCATAATATCGCAAAATAATTCACCACGGAGACACGGAGGGCACGGAGAAGTAATAATAGGTTTTTTGACATTAGTAGAAATAGCCGCGTCATACGTTTGAATATTGGAAAATTCTCCCGGAGCAAACTCCGGGGCTAAACTTATAAACTATTTTCCTCCGTGATCTCCGTGTCTCC